>JAADFY010000093.1:1520-7507 GCA_013152625.1 Alphaproteobacteria bacterium | reverse complement strand
TCGGGTAATGACGAGTCTGAGCCTCTTGCTGATCTCCAAAAGCAAAGGAACTCAAACGCTCACAATTTATACATGCCAGCCCCACAACGAGGACGGAGCCGGTAGCGCAGCTACTCGGCGTGAGGCAAAAAGAGCAACCAAAAAAGCCCTCTATCGCAATTTCAGCGAACTTAATCCGACCATTGCCAGCACAAACGAAATAATCCAGAAGCGGATCACAATCTGGCTTTCGGTCCACCCAAGGGCCTCGAAATGGTGGTGAATTGGCGCCATGCGGAAAATCCGCTTGCCGGTGGTTTTGAACGAAACCACCTGCACCACCACCGACACCAGTTCCAGCACGAACAGCCCGCCAATAATGGCCAGCACGATTTCATGTTTGGTGGCCACGGCGATGGCGCCGAGCATGCCCCCCAGGGCCAGGGAGCCAGTGTCGCCCATGAAAATTGAGGCCGGCGGCGCGTTGAACCACAAAAAGCCAAGCCCAGCCCCGATCATGGCCCCGGTCAGCACCGCCAGTTCGCCGGTGCCCGGCACTTCATTGATCAGCAAATAGTTGGCAAACACATCATTGCCCACCAGATAGGCGATCAGCCCGAACGAGCCCGCCGCGATCATCACCGGTACAATCGCCAGCCCGTCCAGCCCGTCGGTAAAATTGACCGCATTGCCCGCCCCCACGATCACAAAGGCGCCAAAGGCAATGAAAAACCAGCCCATGTCGAACACGAACCCCTTGACGAACGGGAACGCCAAAGAGCTTGAAAACGGCGCCTCGCCAATATTGACCAGCATGAAACAGGCAATAGCCGCCGCAATCGCCTCCAGCGCCAGCCGCTTGCGGGCGCCAAATCCGTTATGGTTGCCCCCCTTGATTTTCAGGTAGTCATCGTAAAAGCCGATGGCGCCGAACGTAACGGTAACGCCCAGCACCACCCACACATAAAGGTTGGTCAGATTGGCCCATAACAGCGTCGAAATCACCAGACCGGCCAAAATCATCAGCCCGCCCATGGTTGGCGTGCCTTTTTTTGCAATAATATGGCTCTTGGGCCCGTCGGCGCGGATGGGCTGGCCGGAGCCCTGACGCAGCCCTAAAAATTTGATCAGCCCGGGCCCGAACATGAACACCAGAAACAGGGCGGTAACGGTGGCACCACCGGTTCGAAAAGTCAGGTACTGAAAGACATTCAAAGGCGGAAATACATCGCCGAACTGCTGCAGGAAATAAAACATCTAAATGTTGCTCGCTCCGCCCGCGGTGCGAGCTCTATTTGTTTTTGTGACCGGCAATAATGGCTAAAACCAGTGCACCCAGCCCGACCCCGTTCGATCCTTTGACCATAATGATGTCGCCTGTAGCAAGTAAATTCAAAACCGTGTTGCGGGCCGCAGCCTCATCTTCAAACCAGCCGCCAACCATGGTTTCGGGCAACTCCCGGGCAAGATATTTCATCCCTTCCCCGATCAGAAACACCTTGTTTGGGCCCGCGCCAAGAACTGGTTCTGCCAATGCCCGGTGCAAATTTTCGCTCGCATGGCCCAGTTCGAGCATTTCCCCCAAAACCAGTATTCGGCGTCTTTTGCGTTCCGGCCTGGCGCCAAATACACCAAGGGCTGCCGCCATTGACGCCGGGTTGGCATTGTAACTCTCATCAATGAGTTCAATGCCATCGGCCAGCCGGTGCACCACCCCCCGCCCGGGGCCCGCCGGACACGCTTCAATTGCGATTCGGGCTTTTTCAATATCACCGCCCAGATGGAAAACAACCGCAAGCGCTGCCGCCGCGTTGGCAAGCCCATGGCGCCCCGCCTGCACCGGATCAAGCCCGGTTAGCTGCCCGCCCAGCATCACCTGACCGGCCCCGCCAGACAAATCACGGCCGGTAACCCCAATGTCGGCCTCAGGGGCAAACCCGTATGTCAGCACGGTTTGTCCGCTGTTTCGTGCCAGATCGACAAGCAATGGCCCATAAGGGTGATCGACACCGATCAGGGCCAGCCCGCCCGGGGCCATGCCGGCAAAGATTTCTCCCTTGGCATGGGCTATTGCGGCCAGATCGGCGAAATTTTCCAAGTGAGCCTCCGAAACTCCGGTAATGATCGAAATTTCGGGGGCCAGCAGAACCGAAAGGGGCGCAATTTCACCCCCATGGTTCATGCCCACTTCAAACACCCCGAATTCGCAGTCAGCGGGCATCCGCGCCAGCATGAGCGGCACCCCCCAGTGATTGTTGAACGATCTGATCGAAGCGTGGGTCTTGCCGATGGTTTGCAAGGCCACCCGAACCAGCTCCTTGGTGGAGGTCTTGCCGGCGCTGCCGGTGATGGCAATGATCTTAGCCAGTGTGCGGGCGCGGGCAGCCCGGGCCAGATCATAAAGCCCGTCATAAGCGTTTTTGGCGATGATGAGCGGCAACCCGTCCGGTAGGTCAGCAGCTGCATCCTCGCTGACTAAAGCGGCTCCGGCTCCCGCTGCAATCGCCCCGGCGACAAAATCATGGCCGTCGAACCGGTCGCCCTTGATGGCAATGAACAGATCGCCCGGGGCAATATCCCGTGAGTCGATGCTGATGCCGCCAAAAAATTTCGTCGCGGGTCCCGCTGCCCGCCCGCCAACGGCGCCCAGCACGCCCTCAAGGGTCCACAGGGGCGTCATATTTCAGGCTCCAATCGCCTCGGCCACGGCCCCATGGTCGGAAAAGCTGAGTTTTCGGGTGCCAACAATCTGGTGTTCCTCATGCCCCTTGCCCGCCACCAGCAATATATCGCCTGCCTGAAGCCCGGCAACAGCTGTCGCGATGGCTTCGGCCCGATCCCCGATTTCCCGGGCGTCAGGCACCGCTTTCAGGATATCGGCCCGAATGGCACCGGCGTTTTCGGTGCGCGGATTATCGTCGGTGACCACCACAAAGTCGGCATGTTCATTCGCAATTTTCCCCATCAGCGCCCGCTTGCCCCGGTCCCGGTCACCGCCGGCGCCAAACACCACCCCCAGCCTGCCAGAAGTCAGCGGCCTGAGGGTCTCCAGCACCGATTTGAGGGCCGCAGGCTTGTGGGAATAGTCGATAAAAATCGAGGCCCCGTTATGTTCTCCGACAAGTTCAAGTCGGCCTTTAGGGCCCTTGAGGTGATTAAGAGCTTCGATGGCCGCCTCGCTTTCAACCCCGCTCGCCATGGCCAGCGCCGCCGCCACGATGGCGTTGGACACCTGAAATTCACCCACCAGCGGCAACCGGAACGCCATATCTTCCCCCACCCGGCGCCCAACCACATTCTGGCCCCCACCGTCACGCTCGATGGACAATATCTCTATGTGCGCACCCTCGCGGCCCACGGTCATCAGGGTGGCGCCCCGCTCAAGGGCTGCAAACATGAACGGCATGTGTTCGGGGTCGTCGCAATTGACCACCGCAAAGCCGTCCGGGCGCAACAACCGGTTAAACAACCCCAGTTTGGCGCTTCGATAGCTTTCCATGTCCCCGTGATAGTCTAAATGATCGTGGGAAAGATTGGTAAATCCTACCGCCGAAAATCCCACCCCGTCCAGCCGATGCTGGTCAATTCCATGGCTGGAGGCCTCCAGGGCCACACGGTCGATGTTTTCCCCCTTCAACTCGAACAGGGATCGGTGCAGCTCGAGGGCGTCCGGCGTGGTCAGATCGCCACCGCTGTGGTGCCCGTCAGCCAAGGTGTCCAAGGTGCCCAAGGTGCCGATACTGGCCCCCCTCACACCCGCCCGGGCCCAGATCTGGGTTAAAAAAGAGACCACCGAAGTTTTCCCCGAAGTGCCGGTCACGCCAACAATGGTCTCCGGCATCGGGCGATATCGGTTTGCTGCGGCAACGGCAAAGGCGGCGCGCACCTCTTCGATTACGATCACCGGCACCGATTTCGCGTCTGCCGGGCGGTCACACACGATAGCGCGGGCGCCCCGGTCCACCGCCTCGTCAATATACTCGGCGCCATGGGTTCTGGTGCCAGGCAGGGCAAAAAACACTTCGCCATCCGCCAGCGCCCCGCTGTTGGCGCCAAGCCCGGTAACCGACATTCCCGCCGGCACATCGGTGCCATATTTGCCCAGAAGTTTTTTAAGATCAAAGGTCACCGGTTTGGTCCTGTCCTGCTAGGGTCCATACTCGTTCAGTAATGGAGCGTGACGCGCGATCAGCGCAGAACCGCCGGCACCAGGCCGGCATCCAGCGCGGGGTCAAAATCAGGCATCACCCCCAGCATCGGCGCCACCCGGGCAATGATCCGGCCACTTGTCGCCCCGGCATTCCACGCCGCGGTTCTGCCGCTTTGCGGGTTTTCACGCTGGGGTTCATCCACCATGATGATCATGGCATATTTCGGCGCCTCCATGGGAAACACCGAGGCAAAGGTCGCCAGCGTTTTTTCGGTCGAGTATTTTCCGTCCACCACCTTGTCCGCCGTGCCGGTCTTGCCCCCCACCCGATATCCATCCACCGAGGCCTTGCGCCCCGAACCCTCAATTGCGTTCAGCCGCAGTAAATAGCGCATCAGATCGCTGGTCTGCTCACTGATCACCCGCTGACCCAGTTGCCGTACATCCAGGCTGGACCGGGCAAACAGCGTCGGCGGCAGATAGACGCCGCCATTTACCAGCGCCCCGTAGGCCGCCGCAAGGTGCAACGGGGTGACCGACAGCCCATGTCCGAATGCCGCAGTTGCCGCCCCCACATCGGAGAATTCGTGCGGGATGGCCGACGCAGTGCGCTCGGGCAGTTCGATGGGCGGTTTGCCATCCATGCCGATGGTTGTCAGGAACTCCCGATAGCGCTCCTTGCCCAGCGCCTGCATGATACGGATGGTGCCGATATTGGAAGAATATTTGAACACTTCGGGCACCGAGAGCACCCGGTTTTTGCCGTAAAAATCGGTAATGGTGAACCGGCCGAAACGCACCGGCACCCGCGCATCGAACTGATCGGTGATCGAAACACGGCCACTGTCCAGCGCAGCGGCGATGGAAACCGCCTTGAAAACTGAACCTAACTCAAACTTGCCCGCCGTAATCCGGTTAAATCGCCCCTCTTCGGCGGCGGTTACAAAATCGTTTGGATCAAAATCGGGCAGGGACACCATGGCCATTACCTCGCCGGTGCGCACATCGAGCAAAACCCCCGCCGCCGCAATGGCCTTATAGCGCTCCATGGCGTCGGTCAGTTCCGCATACATGGCATATTGCACCCGCAAGTCCACCGACAGGCGCACCGGTTCCAGCACCCTGCCCCGGGCCAGCCCCACACCCTGCAAGGTGGCCAGCCCGTCTGCATCCAGGGTTTTCTCGATGCCTGCAATTCCCACATTGTCGATATTGGCATATCCCAGGATTTGTCCCGCCACCGGTCCGCCGGGATAAAACCGTCGCGTTTCGGTTAAAAAATCCACACCGGGCAGCCCCAGAGCGAGGATTTTTTCCCGCTGCGCCGGGGTCATTTCCCGCTCCAGCCACACAAAACCTTCTTTGCCATCGAGCCGATCACGCAGCCAGGCCCGGTCGAGATCGGGCAGAACCTGTGAAATTTCGTCCACCGCCTCATCCACATCGACGATGTTGCGCGGTTCGGCATATAGCGACGGCGCAAACAGATCGATGGCCAGCTCGCGCCCGTTGCGGTCCAGAATTGCCGGTCGGCTGGCGGTCAGCACAGACTGGGCCATGGCGGCCACCACATCGGTGCGTGGCGCCAGCCCCAGCTGGATCAGCCGGCCCGCAATGATCGCAAACAACAAAAGCCCCAGCCCCAACGCCAGCCGGATACGGTTGGCGGTCAGAGTGACGCGCTGTTTGGAGGCCCCTTCAAGAGCAATGGTGCCGCCAATAGCGGTTTGATCTGACATGGACGCCTATCTTTCGCTTAAATGACTGGCGCCGGGATCGAGACCGGCTTCCAGCGATAACAACAAGGCCTCCAGTGCCTGCGAATCGATTTCCGCCGGGCGCATGGGCACCTGATCGA
>JAADFY010000093.1:0-1422 GCA_013152625.1 Alphaproteobacteria bacterium | reverse complement strand
ACAGCTTGTTTTGCTTGGCCTCCATTCGGGCTTCAAGGTCTTTAAGGTTTCCCGCCGTTGCCTCGGCCTGATACTTAAGCCCATAGACCGCCACCAGGGCCACGGCGCACCCAAGGCCAAGAAAAAGGTTGACCATGCGGATCATGCAACCAGCCTTTTAAGGGCCGCACCGGGCACCCCGAGCCCGGCGGTGTCGGTGGGCCGGGCCGGTGCCTCGCCCCGGATTGCGGAACGCAGGGTCGCCGAACGGGCCCGGGGGTTTATCGCGATTTCTTTTTGTGATGCGCGCACCGGCGACGCCACCCGCGCCCAGGACTTTTGTGTAGCGATCGGCATCTGGGGCCGATGCCGGGAGCCCGGCTCGACCGGTTTGAAAAACCGTTTGACGATCCGGTCTTCGATGGAGTGAAAACTGACCACACTGAGCACCCCGCCGGATGACAACGTGCGCTCGGCGGCAAAAAGAGCCTCGACCAGCTGCCCGATTTCGCCGTTCACCGCGATACGCAAGGCCTGAAACGTGCGCGTGGCGGGATGGTGCCGGTCCGGGCGATGCCTGATTACCTTTTCGACAATGGCCACCAGATCGTCGGTTGTTTTGATCGGGGCTGTTTTTTTGGCCACAGCGATGGCGCTGGCAATGGCCCGTGAGCGCCGTTCTTCGCCAAGGCCAAACAGGATATCGCCAAGTTCTTTTTCGCTGGTGTCCGCAATGAGTTGCGCGGCGGTAATTCCGGTGGCGCTCATGCGCATGTCGAGAGGCCCGGAGCGAAGGAAGGAAAAGCCCCGGTTGTGATCCTCAATCTGCATGGAACTTAAACCGATGTCGAGCACGACACCATCCAGGGGGCCGGCGGTTTCGGCAATTTTATCGAGGTCCCCGAACTCACCGGAAACAAACTTGAACCGGTGCGGAAATTCCGCCTCCAGCTTTTCGGCAAACGGCAAGACATCCGGGTCCCGGTCAATGGCCAGCACATGCCCATTGGCCGCCAGAAGTGCAGCGGAATACCCCCCGGCGCCAAAAGTGCCGTCCATGATGTGTTTGCCATCAAGGGGAAGAAACGTCTCAAGCACCGCATCAAGCAGTACCGGCACATGGGCGGGCGTATCGCCGGGCGCCCCATTTCGATTACTGCCCGCCATATGCGGATTACTCCCTGAACCATCGCCATTTGGCGCTGGCAACGCAACTTGCAACTTTTCCGGCGGTTCTGTGCCGAAAAGCTAAATTTGCACGCTTTGGCTTAACATTGTGTTTCCAGCCCCCGGCGCGAAAAAGAACCGCCATTAAAGTACCCCCACCCCTGACCCCTCCCCGCAAGGGGGAGGGGGAAAAATGTGAATCTCCAAAGGCAAAAGCACTCGAAAGTTCGCCATTTATACATGCCCGGCACGGCGAGGTGCGAGCCCCTATGTGAG
>JAADFY010000092.1 GCA_013152625.1 Alphaproteobacteria bacterium | reverse complement strand
CGCCGCCCGCCGATGGCCCCTTTGACAATACGCAACCGGGAAAGCTGGTCGCCAACCTGTTTGACCAGAGCCAGCCGCGCTGCGCCGGGCATCTGCCCCGCCATGAACGACGCCATGGCCCCCCGGGCGGCGGACCGGGCCAGCGCGACGTTTTGCTCGTTAAGATAGGAAAACACCTCCCCCAGATCGGCCGGTATGTTCCCGTCATGGTCGGTAATCAGGTCGCCGATTATGGTGGCAACGACAAAATGGCGGGCAGCGCAATCATGGCCCAGATCCACATCCCGGGCCAGAATAACCAGCCGGGCCACAAGATTGCGTTGTATTCGGAAAGGCCGGCTTTGGCCAGCACCGCATTGAGCGCCGCCCGCCCCCCCCGGGCCAGCACCGCTTCGGCCTTGCCCAGGGGAACCCCCGCGAGATATGAAATTGCTGCGGCAAAAAACATATGCCGGCCATTGACCAGAGAGTGGATCATCAACCGCGGCGTCAAGGCACCGTTGCCGGCCAGTTCGGCGATAAACTTTTCCGCCCCCGGGTCGTGGGTTGCAAACGGTCCGGTTGTCGCGTGATCGAGGGCATCACCCATAATGCGCCCCCGCCGCCCGCCGATGGCCCCTTTGACAATACGCAACCGGGAAAGCTGGTCGCCAACCTGTTTGACCAGAGCCAGCCGCGCTGCGCCGGGCAGATCAGGACGACACAGCAACAGGTCACGGGGGGCCGGGTCCCGGGCATGGCGGGCCGCCAGCCGGGTCAGATCGGCCGGGGCGATTGCGCATTCAAGACGGCGAAGAATGGCCATATCCAGCGCCGTATCCTGACAATCGATCAGGGCCGATATGACCGGTAGACCCAGGTTCTCGCGCTCGGCCATGGCCAGCCGCAGGCCCGGATCACCGCCCTGGATCAGGCCGACAAGATCGGCGTCAAGCAGAACCGGTGAATACTGGACAACAGCCCGGGCGATAATTCGCGCATCATAGGCCAGGGCGAACATGATCGGACGCGGCGCCTCCCCGGTGCGCAGCAGCTCAAAGGCCAGCGCCGCCCGGACCCGTACCGATTCGTCATCGAGAAACCCTAAAAGCGCTGCGTAAAGGGCCGCATGTTCATTCTCGGGGCCGTCATGACGCAAATAGGCCTGGGCGGCAATGCGGGCCGCCTGCCCGCGCTTGTCGCTGTCCGGCGAGCCTAGCAGCTCCGCATATTCTCTATATTCCACCATCTATGAAAGGTTCCGCGCCGGACCAAATGTTCGCCGGTAGAGTTAAGCCCACAAGGCTTAACGAAGCGTTCACCATAAAATCCGGGGTGGGTTCGATGTGCCTATTTAGAGGGCGTGCGCTGGAAAAATCGCTCGAATTCTGCATCGCTGGGACGCCCGGGGGCGCCATTTTGCCGTTCAGTTACTGCCGGCGACGGACCAAGGACCAATGGCCCATCGGGGTCTTGTCCCCTCGCGCCGGGGGGCTCTATTCCCCTCGCGCCGGGGGGCTCTATACCCCTCGCGCCGGGGGGCTGGTACAACCCGGTAAACGAAACCGCCGTCGGTGCCGCTAAAACCTGCGGGGCGCCCACATTCATACGTTCTGCCACCTGCTGGGCGGCAAATGCCGCCGGTGCGGAAGCCGGTACCGCACCCGCTGCCGCCACGTTGGTCGCTGTCTCGGCCGGCTCGGACAATTGCCGGTGTCGGGCCACCAGCCCCAGGTAAACGTCGCGTACCGATGCCGGCTCCCCGTTTTCATAAAAGATCGACCGGTTGGCCCGGGCTGCGGCGGGAAACAGATCGGCGGCGGCGGCATCGGGTCTGGTCAGGCCTGCATCGAAAAACCGGCCCGCGCCGTTGGCACCGAGAAAATGGGCAATATACAGCTCTCCGGGGCTGGGCGGGCGGCCAAATCTTTGCTCAAGGTACTCGCCGTTG
The DNA here is from genome assembly GCA_013152625.1 of Alphaproteobacteria bacterium. GTDB lineage: Bacteria > Pseudomonadota > Alphaproteobacteria > Rhizobiales > Devosiaceae > JAADFY01. The sequence goes on along the minus strand of JAADFY010000092.1, from coordinate 4,663 downwards.
CGCAGGGTAAACGCGGCGCCCATGTCGGCGGCCATGTCCGGATCCTTGCGCAGGGCTAAAATCTGCGACCGGTCCACCGGATCGGCCACCCAGTAATTGCCGTTGGGGTCGGAACTGATCTTGTTGGCGAGTTGCTCATAACCAAGGCGCGGCCCTTCTTCCTTGAGAACTTCAAGCCAGGTGGATTCTATGAACTGGAACAGTCCCGTAGCACTGGAGGTTTTTGCCTTGGCCGCCGGGTTCAGGGCGCTTTCACGCATGGCAGTCTGCAAAAGATAATCAAACGCCACCCCATTGCGATCACTGGCCCGGGTCAGCGCCCGTTCCACGGCAGGGGGAACATTGATTGAATTTACCGGCAAACGACTCAGAGGCTCCAGCAAAAATACATCACCATGCAACTCAAGCCCGTTCGCGGTTAACGTTTGGTTAACCTGGTAGTGCCGCCGGGGGCCGCCAGTCGGTCACCAACTCATCCAGATCGGGCCGATCCCGGTCACCGGGATCAATCTGCGGCGTTCCAATATGGACAAAACCGACAAAAGCCTCATGGGGGCTGGCCCCGAGGGCCGCGCTGGCCTTGGCGTCATAGGTAAACCAGCGGGTCACCCAGTGGCCGGCAAACCCGGTCGCATGGGCCCCGTGCAACAGGTTCAAACAAACATTCACCGCGCTGTGGCGTTGTTCGACAATCGGAATTTTAGGATGTTCTTTGGCCGTTGAAACCACGCCAATGGTAAGCGGCGCCGGCAAAAAGCGATTACGTTCCTGCTCAAGGTTTTCCGCGCTCAGGTTCGGGTCGCGGCCCCCGGCGATTTTGGCCAGTAGTTCCCCGGCCCGCGCCCGCATGTCCCCCGAAAATACAATCAGACGCCAGGGCGCCAGTTTGCCATGATCGGGCACCCGGGCACCGATGGTCAGAATGGTTCTCAGTGCCCTGGGGTCCGGTCCCGGCTCCCCCAGAAACGGCAGGGTCACCGAACGGCGGGTCAGCAAATAGTCAGCCACGGAACGGTCCATGGTTTCTCCAGTCATTCCAAATCCGGCCCTGATTGTAAGCCCTTGGACACAGGTTTTCCATATTCCACGTGCAAAAGCCCGCTTTAGTGTCAATACGGGCTGGCGGGCCCCACAATTTGCCGCGAGTGTCCCAATATGCGCCATTTATTGATTCTCGTCGTGCTTGGTCTGGCCACCGCAACCGCGTTGGCCAGCTCCGACGCCCCGGTTCCGCCGCCCCGCCCCGACGCCCTGGCCAACGGCGAGCTGATGGTAGCCGATGGCCAGAACCCGGATGGCGCCGAAACAGGCCCGACGCCGGGCACTGAACCCCTGCCCGATACCAGCGCCACCGCCCTGCCCGCCGCCTCCCTGGCCCCCCAGGCGCCGCAGCCTGTTACCCTGTTCGCCCGGGTGGTTGAGGGGGGCGCCACCATTCCCTCCGGGCTGGTCTGGCGAATATATGATACCAAACCCAACGAACGCGGCGAATTGGGCCTTCTGGCCAAATCCAGCGAGGCGGTGGCATCGTTCTTGCTGGTACCGGGGGAATATGTTGCCCACGTTTCTTACGGGCGCGCCCAGGTTTCGGACAAGCTGGTGGTTGAACGGGGTACAAATGAACGCTCGATCATTCTCGATGTGGGCGGATTGCGGCTAAGTGCCTTCATATCCGGCGATGTACCCATACCGGCCGGCCAGCTTGGATTTACCATCGCCCCCGCCGAGACCGACGATGATCTGCCCGCCGTTGCCAGTGCGGTCGCACCGGGGGAAATGGTCAATCTGGTCAGCGGGGTCTATAAAGTCACCTCGACATTTGGCAATATCAACGCGGTGGTCCGGGCCGATATTCGCGTTGAGCCGGGCCAGTTGACCGAAGCCACGCTTTATCACAAGGCGGCCCAGGTCACCCTCAAGCTGGTGTCCGAACCGGGCGGAGAGGCCATTGCCGATACCGAATGGTCAGTCCTCGATTTTGAGGGTGAAACACTTTTTACCGCCATTGGCGCTTTTGGAAATCTGGTGCTGGCGGAAGGCGAATATACGGTCATTGCCAAACTGGGCACCCGGGTATTCAACCGGGATTTTCAGATTCTGGCCGGCCGGCCCACGGATGTTGAAGTGGTAACCGGTCTGAATTGAAGGTGCGTTTTCGCCTCACCGGCGGCAAATCCGGCTTTCAGATATCAAGGTCGGGCGGCGTGGCTTCGCCAACCAGTTCTTTGACCAACTCATCCACCGTGACAGACACTGAACCCTCCGCCCCCAGACGACGCACCGAAACGGTGCCCTCCTCGGCCTCGCGTTTACCCAGCACGGCGATTACCGGCACTTTTTGCACCGAATGCTCGCGCACCTTGTAATTGATTTTTTCGTTGCGCAAATCGGGCTCGGCCCGCAAGCCGGCGGCGCGTAATTTGTCCACAAGCGCCAGCGCGGCTTCGTCGGCCTCTGAAACAATGGTGGCGACCACAACCTGCACCGGCGCCAGCCAAATGGGCATCCGCCCGGCATGGTTTTCAATTAAAATGCCGATGAACCGCTCCAGGGTTCCCAGCACAGCCCGATGGAGCATGACCGGGCGCTGGCGGGAGCCATCCTCGGCAATATAGGAGGCATCGAGCCGTTCGGGGGTGCCAAAATCAAGCTGCAGGGTGCCGCACTGCCAGGACCGGCCAATGGCGTCTTTGAGGTTGAACTCCAGTTTGGGCCCATAAAAAGCACCCTCGCCTTCATTGATTGCAAAGTCGCGGCCCGTGGCCCGCAGGGCTTCCTCAAGGGATTTTTCGGCCAGATCCCAGGTTTCATCATCGCCGGTGCGCAATTCGGGCCGGGTGGCAAGCAGAATGGAAACATCGCTGAACCCGAAATCCGCATAGACCCGGTCGAGCAGGTCGCAAAATTTCTTGGTCTCGTCGGTGACCTGATCGGTGCGGCAGAAAATATGGGCATCATCCTGGGTCATCTGGCGAACCCGCATCAGCCCGTGCAGCGCCCCATGGGCCTCGTTTCGGTGGCAGCAGCCGAATTCGGCCATGCGGATGGGCAGGTCGCGGTATGATTTTATGCCCTGCTTGAAAATCTGCACATGGGCGGGGCAGTTCATGGGTTTTAAGGCCAAGAGATTGGCGGTGCCCGAAAGAACGGGCTGGTCGTCGTCGGTGGAAGGTACTTCGTCGGGGACCACAAACATCGAGGCGCGGAATTTCTCCCAATGGCCGGACTGCTGCCACAGCTTATGGTCGAGCAGTTGCGGGGTTTTGACCTCGCGATAGCCCGCATCGTTCAGCCGCCGGCGAATATAGGCCTCGATCTGGTTGTAAATGACAAAGCCCTTCGGGTGCCAGAAAACGGAACCCTGGGCCTCCTCCTGAAAATGAAACAGATCGAGTTCCCGACCGATCTTGCGATGATCGCGCTTTTCGGCCTCCGCGAGCATATGCAGATGCGCTGCAAGCTCGGCCTTTGAGGCAAAAGCGGTGCCGTAAATGCGGCTGAGGACGGCGTTTTTTGCATCCCCGCGCCAATAGGCCCCGGCCACTTTGGTCAGTTTGAACGCATTGCCCACATCACGCACGGTGCGCATATGGGGGCCCCGGCACAGGTCAAACCACTGGCCCTGTTTATAAATTTTAAGGTCCTGATCGAGGGGAATAGCGTCGATCAGTTCGATCTTGTAGTGCTCGCCTTTGGCCTTGAATACCCGTTTTGCCTCATCGCGATCCCAGATTTCTTTGGTAAACCGGGCCCCGCGCTGAATGATCTGGGTCATTTTCTTTTCGATCTGGCGCAGATCGTCCTCGGAAAACGGCTCATCGCGGGCAAAATCATAATAGAACCCGTTCTCGATCACCGGTCCGATGGTGACCTGGGTTTGCGGCCAGATTTCCTGCACTGCCTCGGCCAGAACATGGGCGGCATCATGCCGGATCAGTTCAAGGGCAGAGGGGTCATCGCGCAATACAAATTCCAGCGCCACCCCGTCGGTGAGCGGGTCCGAGAGATCGGCAAGCTCGCCGTTAACGCGCATGGCCACGGTCTTTTTGGCCAGGGATTTCGAGATCCCCTCAACCACGGCGGTACCGGTGGTGCCGTCCGAATAATCACGGGTGGCGCCATCGGGAAAATTGACCGTAATCATGTGTCTGCTCCAGAAAATTATCCGCCCCGCCGGGGGGCGTGGTTACGATTTATATTCGTGCACTAACCCGATTTAACCCGGTTTGCCAACGGGCTTTTGCCACCGGCTAATGTTTGCCGGTTCCCGTGCGCCGTCCATAGCGCCAGGGCAGATACCAGCGGGCCGCGCCGGGCACGTCCTTTGGCACCGGGTCATAACCGTGGGCGCCGCCGGGCCCGCAACTCAAAATCCGCATCAGCCCCATCCAGCCCCCGGGCCAGAAGCCAAATCGCCAGATCGCATCCCGGGTGAATTCTGAACAGGTGGGCAGATACCGGCAGGTACGGCCGACAAAAGCGGACAGCGAATATCGATAGATCGTGATCAGCGCGTAAGCCGCCAGCCGGAAGGGCAGATCAATAATGTACATCACGGTTCGCAACATGCCCGCCCCGGTCAGCTGGCCCGGGCCAGCGCAATCTGATCCAGACAATCCACCACCGCCTCAAAGACCAGCAAGGTCGAGGTGTGGCGGGGGGG
>JAADFY010000091.1 GCA_013152625.1 Alphaproteobacteria bacterium | reverse complement strand
GGGTTTGATGACGCCGTCAAGCAGGGCGTTGAGCGCGCCAGTGCGACCTTGCGCAATATCGAAAGCGCCTGGGTCAAGGACCAGAATGTCGTTGTTAAAGACGGCAAGGTGGTGGAATATCGTGTGGTGCTCAAGGTCACCTTTATTCTCGCCGAGTAAAGCCGTTTGCGGCCCGAGCGAAGAGAAGTGCTTTTTTAATTGCGCTTCGCGAACCCCCACCCTAGCCCTCCCCGCAAGGGGGAGGGGATTTTTTGACGTTGAGTTGCGTCTTACTTTCCTGCGAGGGGGAGGGGATTTTTTGCGTTACCCGGCCCGTCGCAAGGCTCCGGGCGTTCACCGCTCAATTTGCTCCACCGGAGCAAATTGCCCCTTTGGGTCGCGTCTCACCCCCGCAAGGGGGAGGAAAAAATTAGGTTGGTGCGTTGCGCCGCAGTCGGCAAACCTGGATTACCCGCATGAAGCGGGTAATGACGGATAAGGGTCATTGTATCCCCCACCCTAGGTCACGTCTCACCCCCGGGGGGAGGAAAAAATTAGGTTGGTGCGTTGCGCCGCAGTCGGCAAACCTGGATTACCCCCATGAAGCGGGTAATGACGACAAGAGAAAAACGTGTTCGACCTGCCGCTGAACCCGGTGACACGTTAAGTATCAGTTGTTTTCTTGCGTTCGCGCACCCACACCATCAGCCCCGCGCCAACAATGATGATCGCCCCCACCAGTGACCAGAAATCAATCAGATGCCCGAACAGCACAAAACTGAGTGTGATCGCCCAGGGCAGCATGAGGTAATTGAACGGCTGGACCACGCTGGCCGGGGCATAGGTCAGCGAGCGGATCACCAGAAAGTGCCCCACGGTCGTCGTGACCCACAGGATGGCCACCAGCCCCCAGGCCCCGGGGGTCAGCGGTTGCCAGTAAAACATGCCAAAAATATTTGAAACCACCAGCCCCACACCGCCCACGTAAAACATCGAGGTGCCCACGCCGTCGTGGCGGGCCACCATGCGCGTCAATATCGTATACAGGGCAAACGCGACCGCCGCGCCCAGACCGTAAACCGCACCGATATCGAACTGGGTAAAGCCGGGCCGCAGCATGATCAGGGCGCCGACAAAAGCCACCACCACCGAAATCATGCGCACCCGGCCCACAACTTCCCCCAGCATAGGAATGGAAAACAGGGTCACCAGCACCGGAAACAGCAAAACTATCGCGATCAGCTCGCCAAGGGGCATGGTGCGCACCGCTGTCGCGAACAGCAAGATATCGGTTACCAGCAACAGGCCGCGGGCAATCTGCAAGCCCGGTTTACGGCTGTGAAAGGCTCGCACCAGCCCGCTTTGCCAGGCCACAAGCGCCAGTGAAAACGCGGCAAACGCCCAATAGCGCATCATGACGATCTGCGGCACAGCATAATCCTGCACCAGAATTTTCGCCACCGCGTCCTGAATGCCAAAAATCAGCACCGCCAGCACCGTAAGCCCGATGCCAAGCCCGATCCGATCCCCGGTGGCGGCCGGCGGGCCACCATCGGTCATATCTCTGGCCATGGCGGTCGCCGCTCCCTCGAACCGGGGCCGATTACGCCAAACCCCCGGGTCTGTTTACCCCCAAGTGCGGCCCAGTCATAGGTCCCGGTCACGTCTGTTTAATTGCCCTGATTTCCGACATCGCCTCCAGGGCGCGGGCAAAGTGCATCGCGCCAGCCCCGCCCGGCTTGCGCGGGACACGCGGGAGGGGTATACACCGCCGCTTGAGGTGCTGCCCCACACCCCTGGAGGAAGGCGGCGCGCGGATCGGCCACGGTGGCCAGGTTCGCATGAACTGTTTCATGGAGTTAAAACATGAGCGCTGAGCTAAAGGCTTCGGCGCGGGAACGGGTTGGCAAGGGGGCCGCCCGTGAACTGCGTCGTCAAGGTCTTGTGCCCGCCGTCATTTACGGCGACAAAAAATCCCCTATACCCGTAGCCATCAGCTACAAGGAAGCCACCAAGCGTATTCAGGCGGGGGGCTTTTTGTCCAACGTCATTGATATCGAGGTGGACGGGAAATCCGAGCGGGTCATTCCGCGGGACTTCCAACTCGAACCGGTGCGCGACTTTCTGGTGCATATCGATTTCCTGCGTATTTCGGCCACCTCGATGCTGACCGTCGAGGTTCGGGTCAACTTCCTGAACGATGAAGACTCGCCAGGCCTCAAACGGGGCGGGGTGCTCAATATTGTGCGCCACGCCATCGAGGTCGTAACGCCGGCCGATCGTATTCCGCAAAGTTTCGATGTGGATCTGACCGGTACCGACGTTGGCGACTCCATCCATATCTCGGCCATCACCATGCCCGAGGGGGTCGAGGCGACCATCACCGACCGCGATTTCACCATTGCCACCATTGCCGCACCTTCCGCGCTGCGCTCCGAAACCGGAGCAGACGGCGAAGAGGAAGAAGAAGACGGCGAAGGCGAGGGCGACGAAGAGACCAGCGAAGACGAGTAAAACTCTTCGGGCGGGGAACGTCCCCGCCCGCTTCGACTTTTTTTGGCAAAATCAGGATCACCCTTCAGGCCGATGCATCTGATTGTGGGACTTGGCAATCCGGGCGGCAAATATGCCGGGCACCGGCACAATATCGGATTTATGGCTGTCGACCGAATTGTGTCGCACCACGGCCTCGGGCCGTGGCGGGCCAAGTTTTCCGGTCAGTTTGCCGATGGCGCCATAGACGGGGACCGGGTGGGGGTTCTCAAGCCGGAAACCCACATGAACCTGTCGGGCGACAGCGTTGGCGCGGCGGTACGGTTTTTCAAACTCTCGCCTGACGATGTCACTGTGATTTACGACGAGATTGATCTAAGTGCGGGCAAAATCAAGGTAAAGACCGGCGGCGGGACCGGCGGCCATAATGGCATTCGTTCGGTGGCAGCCCATCTGGGGGCGGATTTTTCCCGGGTACGCCTGGGGATCGGACATCCGGGGCACCGGCAACTCGTCCACGGGCATGTGCTGGGGGATTTCGCAAAGGCCGATCTGGTCTGGCTGGAGCCGCTACTGGACACACTGGCGGCAAACGCATCCCTGATGGTGCAAAAAGATGCAGCCAATCTGATGAACCGGGTCGCAATAGCGATGGCAAAGATCAGCGACAAGCCAGTGGTGGACAAAACCGGGAAAACTTCCGGCCCGTCCGAGGGGCAAGTCAGGCATTCAACAGCGGACGGGGGAAAAAAAGACCCCGACGGGGGGCCAATGTCCGCCATGTTGCGCAAACTGTTTGGCAGATAATTTCGGGACATATGATGTGGGTATGACCGCGCATAAATCCCCTGGGTTTTTTTAAGGAACAACAATCATGGGTTTTAAGTGCGGCATCGTCGGATTGCCAAATGTGGGTAAATCAACTCTGTTTAACGCCTTGACGCGCACTGCGGCGGCACAGGCGGCCAATTTTCCATTCTGCACTATCGAGCCCAATGTCGGTGAGGTCAATGTGCCCGATCCACGGGTGGAAACGCTGGGAAAGATCGCCGGTTCGGCCAAGATCGTCCCCACAAGACTTTCGTTTGTCGACATTGCCGGGCTGGTCAAGGGCGCCTCAAAAGGCGAAGGGCTCGGTAACCAGTTTTTGGGCAATATTCGCGAAGTGGATGCGATTGCCTATGTCTTGCGGTGCTTTGAGAATGAAGACATTGTTCACGTCACCGGAACCATCGATCCGGTCTCGGACGCGCAAACGGTGGAAACCGAGCTTATGCTGGCCGACCTGGAAAGCCTGCAAAAGCGGATCGGACCGCTGGAAAAACTCTTGCGGGGCCAGGACAAAGTGGCCCGCACGGTAATGGCGCTGGTGCAACGTGCGATCGCCCTGTTGGAGCAGGGCATTCCAGCCCGGCAGACCGAACGAACCCCCGAGCAGGAAAAACCGTTCCGGGAGTTGCAGCTTTTAACAGCAAAGCCGGCCCTTTACGTGTGCAATGTGGATGAAGAATCCGCGGCTACCGGCAACAAATGGACTGAACAGGTGGCCAAATATGCCGAGGCGCAAGGGGCGCGCATGGTGATCATTTCAGCGGCCATCGAGGCGGAACTCAGCCAGCTTGAACCCGACGAGCAAACGGAGTTTCTCGCCACCATGGGCCTTGAGGCGCCGGGGCTGGACCGGGTCATTCAGGAGGGCTACGGGTTGCTCGATCTGATTACCTATTTTACCGCCGGGCCCAAGGAAACCAAAGCCTGGACCATCCCCGCAGGAACAAAAGCACCGGCGGCGGCGGGGGTCATTCACACGGATTTCGAGCGGGGGTTCATTCGCGCCCAGACCATCGCCTTCAGCGATTATGTGGCGCTGGGCGGGGAAACGGGGGCAAAGGACGCCGGCAAAGCCCGGGATGAGGGCAAAGACTATGTCGTAAAAGACGGTGACGTCCTGTTATTCAAATTCAATGTCTGAACCCGCCCCTTCGTATGAAATCCTGCAAGACAGGCGTCATTTCGAGGATTTAAGCGAAGGTGAGGCGGTGGTTCTGGCTACAGCCAAAATCAGCAAAGAGATGATATTCGAATTCGCCCGGCAGTTCGATCCCCTGCCCTTCCATCTCGATGAGGCGGCAGCGAAAAAATCGCTGCTTGGCGGACTGGCGGCGAGCGGCTGGCAAACCGCAGCCATCTCCTTGCGGTTATTCGTTGATGGATTTTTAGGCGAATTGGCCTCGCTGGGGGGGCTGGGTTTTTCAAACCTGAAATGGCTGCGCCCGGTCATGGCCGGGGACACTATCGGCGGCAGGGTGACCATTTCGAACCTGAAACCATCAAGGACCCGCAGGGGTTGGGGGATTGTCACCTTCGATTTTGACATTCGAAACCAGAACAACCAACCCGTCATGACCATGTGCCTGACCAATCTGGTGGCCCGGCGGCCGGCACCGGCACTCCAAGACCCCACACCCCAAGACCCCACATGACCCGGTGGTATGAGGACATAGATGTCGGCAGCGAATTTCCCCTTGGCGAACACACGTTTACCACCGGGGAAATCAAGCGCTTCGCCAAGTCTTATGACCCGCAATATTTTCATCTGGACGGGGCGCTGGCGGCCCAGTCCCAGTTTGGCGGGCTGGTGGCCAGCGGCTGGCATACGGCCTCCATGGGCCACCGCAAAATGGTCGATACCATCATGGCGGAAGCAGATCAGATCCGGGCAACCGGTGGGGTGCCCGGCGAAGCGGGGCCCTCCCCGGGCATCGACAAAATGGATTTTCTGGCCCCCGTCCGCCCCGACGACACCATCAGTTACCGGTTGCTGGTGCGGGCAAAACGGCCCTCAAAGTCCCTGCCCGGCTGGGGCGTGATGACCTATTTCATGGATGGAACCAACCAGGACGGCGTTACCGTTTACACCCAGGAATTTGTTGCGTTCAACCGGATCCGGCGGCCAAACCTGACCCTTGGGCAACGGGTGGGCATGTTTATTGCCGCTTTGCCGATTGTGGGACCCATGATTAGGACCCGCCGCCTACGTTGACCCAGGCAGCACCGATCTGATACGCACAACTCCCTCGGGTTTGGTTTTCCTCCAACAACGAACCCAAAGCGCCAGCGACGGGAGAAAAACAGCTATGCCCAGGAATCCGTTTCAACGACCACCGGTGGTCAACCGGAAAAATTCCCAGCAGACCAACGCCCGTTTTGGCGGCGACCCATGGCAGAAACCGAAACGGGTCAAGAAAACTCCCGCAACGGAAAAAGACGGAACCACGGCCAGCCCTGACCCGTCGGACCCGGACAAATCGGGCTGAACCGCGCCCCTCTTGTTTTGCAAATCGGCTGTTCCGCATTTGGCGGGGCGGTCTTTTTATGGCGGCTGCTCACAAAGGGGTTCGCACATCGACGATTCTTTAATGGCGGCTGCGAGCAAAGGGGCTCGCACCTCGCCGGTCGCGGGGGCGGCGCATAAGCGGCGCTCCGTCCTCGTAGGTTCCTTAATGGCGGCTGCGAGCAAGGGGGCTCGCACCTCGCCGTGGCTGGCA
>JAADFY010000090.1 GCA_013152625.1 Alphaproteobacteria bacterium | reverse complement strand
GCATTGTTGCCTCGTCGGCGGCCATGGGCATTTTACTGCAACGGGGCATTGGCGATACCATCCGGGTGTCGCTCACCCCTGAGCCCGGTGGCGATAGAACCCTGGAAGTCAAGGTGGCCCGCGAGCTGTTGCAGTCCATGGGATTTCGCCAGTTCGTGCCGGTGGTGGCGGCCTGTCCGGGCTGCGGGCGAACCACGTCGACCGTTTTTCAGGTTCTGGCCAAACAGATCGAAGAACATTTATCGGCGTCGATGCCGGAATGGGTGAAAAAATATCCCGGCGTGGAAACCCTGTCGGTGGCGGTCATGGGCTGCATTGTTAACGGGCCGGGGGAGAGCAAGCTTGCCGATATCGGCATATCATTGCCCGGCACCGGCGAGACCCCGGCGGCGCCGGTTTTCATCGAGGGCAAAAAAGCCGCCACCCTGCGCGGCGATGATGTGGCCGATCAGTTCAAGCAAATGGTTGCCGACTATATCGAGCAACGGTTCGGGCCATAAAGCGCTGTTGGATCGGTGAAGAAAGCCGCCTGCTAAAACTCGCGGGTGGCGAAATAGCGGGCGGTGGCCCGCAGCCCGTCGGCGCCTGTACTAAACAGGGTCAGCGCCGAAATGGCATTGTGAACGTTTTCGCCAAGCCGGCGTTTTGCCGTGTCCATGCCGATCCGGGCGACAAGGGTCGGTTTTTTCCGCGCTGCGTCCTTGCCGGTGGCTTTGCCCATGCGCTGTGGGGTGGCGGTTTCATCCAAAATATCGTCGGCGATCTGAAAGGCCCGGCCCGCGGCTTCCCCATAGGCGGTCAGGGCCGATAATTCTTCGGCAGTTGCGCCGCCAAGCAGGGCGCCCATGCGCACCGAGGCCCGGATCAGGGCCCCTGTCTTCATGGCCTGCATCGTGGTGATGTCGGGTTCGGCAAGGGATTTGTTCTCACCCTCAAGGTCGCGCATCTGGCCCCCGGCCATGCCGCCGGCCCCGGCTCCCGCCGCCAGTTCCAGTACCAGCGCTGTACGGATGCCGGCGTCATCATGGCAATCGCTTTTCGCCAGAACATGAAACGCGAGCGTCAATAATGCATCGCCGGCCAATATGGCTGTCGCCTGGTCAAATGCCACATGAACGCTTGGTTTGCCGCGCCTGGTATCGTCATCGTCCATGGCCGGAAGATCGTCATGAATGAGGGAATAGCAATGCACCAGTTCCACCGCCGCTGACGCACATAAAGTTGCGTTGGGGGACAGACCAAAAATCGCTGCCGACTGGCGCACCAGCAGCGGACGCAACCGTTTGCCCCCGTTCAGGGTGCCATGGCGCATGGCCGCAACAAGCCGCTCCGGCGCCAGCCCCGGCCCGTTCGGCCCGGCGGGCCCAAGCAACCGATCGAGGTGCCGGTCCATGTCGGCGGCGCAATCGGCGATTTCGGTTTTCACATCGGCCATGATGTTCAAATAGATAGCCATTGAACATCCGGGCGGCAATGGCGAGAATCATGCGCCGCCCGGCGTGGTGCAGGGGGAGGACGGGATTAAGCCGCCCGACCCCATCGCTTGACCGCTTCGGCCACCCGTGTGCCCAGGTGCTGGGCGGTGCGCTTGTCAGCGTCCGGGGGAGCCACGTCCGGACCGGCGTCGACGTTTGACTGGGCCATGGCGCCGAGATAGCTGCCAATGCGGTTGATGTCATCGGCGCTGCCGGTATTTGAATTGTTGCCCGGCATCAATCCCAGCGATACCCAGATCATCTGGTGCTGGGCGGCCAGAACCGCCAACTGGGTCAAGGTGTTGAGTTTGTCACCGGACTGGCTGCCGGAGTTGGTGAAACCGGCGGCCAGCTTGTTGGCCCAGCGCCCTTCATACCACTGGGCGGCGGTGGCATCGATAAATGCCTTATAGGGGGCGGACACTGCGCCCATATAGGTGGGTGAACCGAATATGATGGCGTCGGCACCATCCAGTTCGGTCCAGCGACTTTTGGTGGTTTCCTCCGGGGTCAACTCCTCCACCGGAATCAGCAGTGCATTAACGCCGTCCACTCCGGCGGCCCCCCGGGCAACGGCTTCAGCCTGCGCTTTGGTATGCCCGTATCCCGAGTGATAAACGATTGCCACGGAGTAGGTATTGCTCGCTGACATGCTGGTATCTCCTGATTGAAGTTTTGATGTGCGGTCATTTAAGGATGAACATATGTTATTGGCAAGTACGGTCGTTTGTGATACGTACTATCAATATAGGTACTATAGACAGGGAAACACGCCATGAACCTGAAGGTCCGCGAACCGGTGGATCGGTTGATCGAACGCCAGCCGGGCTGTCAGGAAATGTGCCCGATGCAGGTGGCGGTTCGAATAATCGGTGGCAAATGGAAACCGGTTATTCTTTACAAGCTGGCGGACGGGACGCTGCGGTTTGGCGTATTGCATCGGGCCATCGATAACATCACCCAGCGCATGCTTACCCTGCAATTGCGCGAGCTTGAGCGAGATGGACTGGTAGCACGAAAAGTCTTTGCCCAGGTCCCGCCCCGGGTTGAATATTCGCTGACCAGTGCCGGTGAGGAAATGGTTGACGCCCTGCGACCGCTGGCCGACTGGGGCAACAGGCATCTGGCCGCGAACCCGGCAACCGGATAGGATTTCTCCGGCACACGCCAAAGGTCGGCAACCAATTGCCGACAGGAAGAAACACAATGTCTGCAATCAAATCCGTGGCTGAACTGGAAAGCCACTACGGGGTGGCCAAACCGAACGCCTACATCAAACAGACCGACCACATTACGCCCGCCTACGCAGAGATCATAAAGGCGGCGCCGTTTGTCGCCCTGGCAACCGTGGGTCCCGAAGGGCTTGACTGCACCCCCCGCGGCGACCGGGGCAGTGTGGTCAGGCTCGTAGACAAGCACACCCTGATGATGCCCGATCTGGCCGGCAACAACCGGCTCGATTCCCTGCGCAACATTGTTGGGGATCCACGGGTGGCCCTGCTGTTTCTGGTTCCGGGCTCGCCCATTACGCTCAGGGTCAACGGCCGGGCCATTGTCACTGCGGATGACCAGATTTGCGCCGGTTTTGAGGTCGACGGCCGCCGGCCGGCCACGGTTATCGCCATTGATGTGCAGGCGGTCTATTTTCAATGCGCCAAGGCGCTGATCCGCTCTGACATCTGGGGCGGGGCAAAAAATATCGACCCCAAAACCCTGCCTTCCCAGGCCCGGATGATGGCCGAGGCCGAGGCGTCAGATAAATTGCGACAAAAATAGACGGGATTGATTGCGCCCGTTGCACCGGCTCGATTTCGAGCAAATTTTCCCGGTGCCGGTCTTTTACGTTCGGTATTTCCATTTGGAGCCCTTGAAACCCTTGGAGGTCTTGGAGGTCTTGGTCAGGTCCGATAAGGTGGGGCGAGACAATGGAGGAAAATCAATGAACAAGCTCGTTAAAACACTTTGCCTGGCTACCGCGCTTACGGGGGTGGGAATGTCGGTCGGTGTGGCGCAAGAGGTAAAAATTTCGGTGATCACGCCGTTTCTTGCCGCCATTGCCACGGCGGAAATGGTGAACTCATTCACGTCTGAAGCAGAAGAGAATGGCTGGGGTGTCAATGTGATTGATACCGCCGGGGACATGGGCGCTTTTGCCAGCCGGGTGGAAGATGCAACCACCGCCGGGGCCGATGCGATATTGCTGGTCTCGGTGGATCCGGCCCAGATACAGGATCAGGTGGACAAGGCGAAGGCTGCCGGCATTCCCGTGGTCACCATTGACGGGGCGAAAAACGACGCCACAATCCTGAACGTAACCTCCGACAATTACCGGCTGGGCACGACCATGACCGAATTCCTGTTCGATGCCATGGGCGGTGAAGGCAACATTGTGCGGTTTTTCTTTTCAGCGCATCCCGGGGTTCGCCAACGTGAAATTGCCCTGGACGATGCCCTAAAGAACGCCCCCGGAATTACCGAGGTGGCCAACCATTATGTGCAGGTTCCCGGCCAGATCGACGATAGTCGTGGGGCCATGGATGCGATGTTGCTGGCCAATCCCGGTGATGGGGCGATCAATGCGGTGTGGGCCGCATGGGACGAGCCGGGTATTGGCGCCAATCTGGCCATCGAGGCCGCCGGTCGCACGGATATCATCGTTGCCGGTATTGACGGCAATCCCGAAGCCATTGAACTGATCAAGGCGTGTTCGGCTTATATCGGAACCGTGCGTCAGGGCTTTGGCGAAATGGCGATTATTGCTGCCGATCAGCTTGAACTGGTGTTTTCGGGCGCTTCGGTTGAAGCCGACGAGCTTTATGCCCCGGTTCAACTGATCACCCGGGAAAGCCTTGGCGTTACGTGTCCATAAACCGCCTTGTTACAGCTTGAAAATATCTCAAAGCGCTTTGGCGCAACCAACGCCCTCAAAGATGTGAATTTTTCACTCTTTGAGGGCGAAATCTGTGGGCTGGTGGGTCACAACGGTGCGGGCAAATCCACCCTGATCAAGATCATCGCCGGGGCCGAACGTGCCGACAGGGGCACAGCGGTTTTTAACGGCACGCCGTTGACCCCATTGTCGCCCCACGCGTCGTATGCGGCCGGTATTCGTGTCATTCATCAGGATGCGCCTTTGGTATCCAATCTTGATACGGTGGAAAATTGTTTTCTGGGCCGCCGGTATCCCAGGCGTTTCGGGACCATTGACCGGGCCGCCATGGGGCGGGCCATTGCCGAGGTTGCGGAAAAAATTGCCCCGGAACTGGACCTGGATGTCCCGGTTATGTTTTTGCCCCCGGCGCAAAAACAGTTCGTGCGCCTGCTCAAGGCGGTATCCGATGCGGGGGGTCTGTTAATTCTCGATGAGCCCACCGCGGCGCTGCCGGCGGAAGATGCGCAGATCTTTTTTGCCGCTCTGCAACGTTTGCGGACCCGGGGCACATCGATCCTGTTTGTCAGTCACCGGCTCGATGAAATAGCCCAATGCTGTGATCGGTGCGTGATTTTGCGCGACGGGCAGGCTGTGGCCGAGTTGTCCGGCAACGATTTAAGCGTGGACAGAATGATCAGCGCCATGAGCGGCGAAAATGGTTTGCCGAAACCCGCCAGACCCGAACCCGTCAAGCCCGTACCCGCCGTTGCCAAAACAGCTCCGGGCGGGAAGCAAAAGCGGGCAATTCTGGAGGTTTCCCACCTGCGGGTTGGAGAATTGTCCGTGCCGGCCAGCTTCAAGGTACATGGGGGCGAGGTGATAACGCTTTACGGACTTGCTGGATCGGGGCGCTCTTCTTTATTGCACGGAATCTGGGGGGCGGAAAAAAGCACCGGAACAATGATGCTGGCCGGCAAAGCCTATGCGCCAAAGTCCCCCCGGGACGCGGTAAGGGCCGGGGTCAGCTATGTGCCTGCCGACCGGCACAAAACAGCCCTGTTCGCCGATCACCCCTTAACGTTTAATTCCACCCTGCCGCTTCTGGCCGCCTATCGCTATTTTGCCCGTGTGCCGGTGCCGGATCAACATGCCGAGCGGGCGGCGTTTGAGCGCGCTGCCGGCGAGGTGTTCATGGCTTTCAGCTCCGAAGGGCAACTGGCGCGGTCCCTGTCGGGGGGCAACCAGCAAAAGCTGATATTCTCGCGCTGGGCGACCCGGTCTTCCCGGGTCATGCTGCTCGACGAACCCACCGAAGGGGTCGATGTCAAAGCCCGGGCAGTGATCAAACGTATTGTCGCGGATATCGCCGCCGACGGTAACGGGGTGCTTTTTTCAACCTCTGACCGCAACGAAGCGCTGGAACTGGGTGACCGGGTGATGGTGTTTCGTGATGGGGCCATTGTCGAAATTCTTGCCCGCGCCGAAGCCTCCCACGAGGCATTGGCCGCCGGCGCCCAGGCAAAAAGTTCCCGGCAGACCGCCGCTGGTCTCAAGGCGCCAGATCAGATGAGCCAGATCATATGAACCGGGTCAGTTTTGCCCGGTTTGGCACATTGCTGGCCTTTTTGCTGCTGGTGGCCGGTTTTTCGTTTGCTGCGCCCGAGGCGTTCGCCTCCGGGGCCAATGTGGCCAATGTGCTGCAGCAAATGGCTACCCTGTCGATTATTGCCACCGCTGCAACCCTGGTGATGACCATTGGCG
>JAADFY010000089.1 GCA_013152625.1 Alphaproteobacteria bacterium | reverse complement strand
AGGGGTGGGGGTACTTTAATAGCGGCTGCTCACTGATTTTTTCTAGGTCGCGTTGTCGGACGGAAAACCGGTATCCACTTTTCCTGACAACGCTCAATGCGGCTCGCACCGCGCTGGTGCGCAGTACAAGCAGTTTCAGTCCATCCATGAAACAGTCTAGATAAGCGCCATGGATGTGATTCTGATCACCATTGGCGATTGGCCCGTGACCGTTTTGCAAGGAGCGATTGCCGCCTTCGGGCTGATTGCGCTCCTGCTGCTTGCCTTGCTGGTGATTTTTTTGCGGGCCGGGCAAACCCGCTCAGAAGAAGCCCAACGGCTTAGCGAGCGCAACCGCGAGATGGAGCGCCATCTGGCCGATCTGATGCGGGTTCAATCGGAAATGACCGGCAGGGTGCAAACCATGTCGGAAATTTTTGGCACTTCAACCACCGAGCTTTCCAAAAACCTTGGCGACCGGATTGCCGACGCCAACCATAAAATGGGCCAGCATCTGAACGAAAACCGCTCCAAAACCGAGCAAAGCCTGGCTAAACTCAACGAGCGGCTGGCGGTGATCGACCGGGCCCAGTCCAACATCACCCAGTTGTCCAGCGAGATCGTTTCGCTGCAATCGATCCTGTCCAACAAACAACAGCGCGGCGCTTTCGGTCAGGGCCGGATGGAGGCCATTGTCGCAGACGGCTTACCGTCCACCGGATATGGCTTTCAGGTCAAACTCTCCAACGGCAACCGGCCCGACTGCGTGATCTTCATGCCCAACGATGCCCCGCCGCTGGTGATTGACGCCAAATTTCCACTTGAAGCCTGGCAACGGCTGCGCGAACCGGGAGAAAGCGAAGGCGGGCCACCCCCCGCCACCCAGTTCCGGCGGGATCTGGCCGTCCATGTCAAAGCAATTTCGGAAAAATATCTGCTGGTTGGGGAAACCCAGGACACCGCGTTCATGTTCGTGCCGTCCGAGGCGATATTTGCCGACATTCACGAAAAGTTCGAGGACGTGGTTCAGGCGGCGCTGCGGGCCCGGGTGGTGATTGTCTCGCCGTCGCTTTTGATGTTGTCAATCCAGGTGGTCCAGGCATTGCTCAGGGACGTAAAAATGCGTGAGCAGGCCCATGTGATCCAGAAAGAGGTCATTATGTTCAGCGCCGATGTGCGGTGATTGGGGGAGCGGGTGCTCAAGCTGCAAACCCATTTTTCCCAGGCAGACCGCGATATTGAAACCATCGTGACCTCGGTGGACAAAATCACCAAACGGGGCGACCGCATCGAGGCACTGGATTTTGAGGAACAGCGACCGCGCATCGAGCCCGAATAAGCGATCAGGCGGCGCGGAGTTTGGTCATGAAGTCCTCGACCTCGGTGCGCAGGCGATCGCTTTCGGCGGAAAGGGTTTTGGCCGAGTCAAGGACCTGGGAAGATGCGGAGCCGGTTTCTTCGGCCCCCCGGGTTACTTCATTGATGATCGTGGCAACGCTGGTGGTACCCAGAGCGGCCTGCTGGGCACTGGTGGCAATTTCAGCCGTGGCGGCGCCCTGTTCCTCCACCGCCGAGGCAATGGAGCCGGCAATGGTGGAAATCTGATTGATGGTCTCGCCAATGGTTTTTATAGCGGTCACCGATTCCGATGTGGCCGATTGCATGGAGGCGATCTGGGCGCCAATTTCTGAAGTTGCGTCCGCCGTCTGGGCCGCCAGAGCCTTTACCTCCTGGGCAACCACGGCGAAACCGCGACCGGCCTCCCCGGCCCGCTCGGCCTCGATGGTGGCATTAAGGGCGAGCAGTTTTGTCTGATCGGCAATGGCGGTAATCAGTTTGATTACATCGCCGATGCGTCCGGCAGCGGTTGTCAGCTCTGAAATGCGGGCGTCGGTCTGGGAGGCCTGGGAGACCGCCTCTTCGGCTATGGCGCTCGACTGCTGGACCAGGCGCCTGATTTCGTTGACCGAGGCGTCCAGCTCTTCAGTTGCCGAGGCAACCGACTGGACATTGGCCGAGGCTTCCTCGGAAGACGAGGAAACATCGGTGGTCAGGCGCTGGGTGGTGCCGGCAGTTTCGGCCAGAGATGAGGCTGTGGTTTCGAGTTCACCGCTGGAGGTGGTGACCATGGTTATGATTTCGCCAAAAGACTTGTCGAGCCAGTCCAGGGTCTCCGATTTTGCTTTCTCGCCAGCCTCGAGATAAACCGAAATGGCAAAATCCATGTCCAGAAGGGCGGCGGTGTTCAAGGCAACCAGGTAGCGGGTGCGCTGGGCATCCAGCTTCGGGCCACGCAGGCGGCCGGGCAACTTTGCGCTCATGATTGCGTTGACCATGCCGGCCAACAGCAAGGAATAGCCGCCAATATACCAGCGGGGCGCCAGGCCAAGCCGATAATGGGCCTCGCCGATGCGATTGACTGAATCCAAGTAGTCGGCATCAAATTTCGCATCGGTAAGCCGGCCCCAATGGCGCATCTGGGCATCGCGTGCGTGGCGCATGTGCTCGGGGTTGTTGAAATGGCGGGCGGCGTCACTGAACTTGGCAATATGGGCGTAAAAACTTTCAAACACATCGGGAAGATGAAGCTCCAGAATCGGTTTTAACTCGCGCAGGGTGGCGCGCATTTCATCGCTCAGGTCGATGAAAATCAGCCGGTCGGAAATATCATTGGCCATTTCGTTCATGTGTTGTCACCGCTAGCAGTTGATTGACCCAAAATCAGGTGACGCAGGTTTGGGCCGGTCTGGTTAGCGCGTGGTTAGCGCCGCCATGGGGGAGATTACTAATGGTTCAGGTCATGGACCTAAAAGTCCGTGCGGGCCTTGAGCGCCTGGGCCAACGTTCCCTCGTCGAGATAATCGAGTTCGCCACCAACCGGAACCCCATGGGCGAGGCGGGTGATTTTGACATTCTGCCCGGCCAGCCGATCGGTGACATAGTGGGCGGTGGTCTGGCCCTCCACCGTGGCATTGACCGCCAGAACCACCTCGGAAATGCCGCCCGCCGCCACCCGGGCGTTCAGCGAAGCAATGTTCAGATCTTCGGGGCCGACCCCATCGAGGGGCGACAGGGTGCCACCGAGAACATGATAGAGCACCGGCCCGACGCTGGAGCGCTCCAGAGCCCAAAGATCGGCAACATCCTCGACAACAATCAGCATGCCCTGCCCGGTCCGGCGGACATCGGTGCATATCCCGCACGGATCCGCCGTATCGACGTTGGCGCACACCGAGCAGGTGCGCACATTTTCAAATGCGCGCTGCATGGCACTGGCCAGGGGCGACATGAGAACTTCGCGTTTCTTGATCAGATGCAGCGTTGCCCGCCGGGCCGAACGGGGGCCAAATCCCGGCAGGCGGGCCAATAGCTGAATAAGCTGTTCGATCTCGGGGCCAGCAGTGTGGGCCATTCAATGCGCTTTCAATTCTGCCTTAAGCAATTCCGGATTTGAAAGCATCAAAGCCGGGCTCCGGGTCTTTATTTGGTCGCTTTTGCCCGACGGCGGCTGCTCGCATAGTGGCTCGCACCTCGCTGGCCGGATAACCGGGGCCGTTCGATGGTTAAACGATCCACCGGATCGTTTATCTTGTCCATCTCACTCCTGGAAACACTCTAAAACGGCAGTTTCATGCCCGGCGGAATGGGCAGGCCGGCGGTGACTTCGCGCATTTTTTCTTCCATGATCGCCGTTGCCCGGGACAGGGCATCGGCGTGGGCGGCGGTGATCAGGTCCTGCAAAATCTCAACGTCTTCTTCCTTGAACAGGGCAGGATCGATTTTTAAGGCCCGAAGTTCACCCTTGGCGCCCACCGTGACGTTTACCAGGCCGCCGCCGGCCACACCGTCCGCTGCAATGGTCGCTATTTCGGCCTGCACATCCGCCATTTTCGCCTGCATGTCCTGCAACTTGCCCATCATGCCCATTATGTCGGTCATCTCTTTTACTCCGTGTCCTGATCTTTATCCCGCCCGCCCGATGCCGGTTCGTTCGCGGCGCTGATGTGTTCATCGCGCACCCTGACCTTTACCAGTTTTGCGCCCGGAAAGGTTTTTAGAACCGCCTGAACCAGCGGGTCTTTTGCCGCCTTTTCCATCTCGGCACTCTGGCCGGCATCCCGCTGCTGACGCACGGTCTTTGCGCCCGATTTTGTGGTAACCGTGACCAGCCACGGGCGCCCCGTCCAGTCACGCAACCGGGCCGACAGGGTCTGTATGATCTGCGGATTGGCGCCTTCGGCCAGACCGACCTCTAAGTGCCCGTCGCGGATGGAGACCGGTATCAGCCCGGTTTCAAGGGCGTTCTTGACCACCAGATCGCGCTTTTGGCTCGCCAGGGCCAGCAGATCGGTAAAACTCTCGATCCGCACCGGTTCGGGGGCGGCAACCTGGTCCGGCGCCGGGGCCACCGCCCGGGCTGACTGGCCGGAATTGCCACCGGGGGGCCGGGGGGAAGATATCTGCGGCCGGGGGGCAGGCTCCGGGGTTTCAGTTGTCGTAATTTTTTCGATCAGCTCATCCGGGGTGGGCAGATCAGCCGCATAGGCGAGCCGGATCAACACCATTTCAGCGCATTGCAGCATGTCGTTTGCGGCACGAATTTCGGCAATTCCCTTTTGGAGAATTTGCCAGCACCGGGACAGGGACCGAAGGCCAAGACGGCTGGCAAGGGTCGCGGCCCGCTCGCGTTCCCGGGGGGTCAGTGCCACATCATTTTTAGCGTCGGGCACCACCTTTACCCGGGTCACCAAATGGGTAAATGCTGCCAGATCGTTCAGGGTGGCCATGGGGTCGGCGCCGGCGCCATACTGTTCGCTCATATTCTCAAGCGCTTTGGCAATGTTGCCGCCCATGATGGCTTCAAACAGGTCAATGGTGCGCGATCGGTCGGCCAGCCCGAGCATTTCGCGCACCGCTTCGGCGCTTATTTCGCCGTCGGCGTGGGCAATGGCCTGATCGATCAGGGAAAGGCAATCTCGAACCGAACCTTCACCGGCGCGAACGATCTGGACCAGAGCATCGGGCTCGATCCCGACATTTTCCTTTTCCAAAATTCCCTGGAGAAAGCCCGACATCTCATCGGGCACGATACGGCGCAGATCGAAGCGCTGACATCGGGACAGGATGGTGACCGGGACCTTGCGGATTTCTGTAGTGGCAAATATGAATTTTACATAGGGCGGCGGCTCTTCAAGGGTTTTGAGCAACCCGTTAAAGGCGTTCTTCGACAGCATGTGCACTTCGTCGATGATGAACACTTTGAAGGGGGCCGAAACCGGGCCGTACCGGGTGGACTCGTTTAACTCACGAATGTCGTCAATGCCGGTGTGGGAGGCGGCGTCCATCTCAACCACATCGATGTGCCGGCTTTCGATGATGGCAGCGCAGTGGGTGCCAAGGGTTTTTAATTCGATATTGGGCCGGGGGCCGTTTTCATCGGCAAAATTGAGGGCCCGGGCCAGAATGCGGGCGGTTGTGGTCTTGCCGACGCCGCGAACACCGGTAAGCATGAACGCATGGGCGATGCGGCCCATCAAAAAGGCGTTGGTCAGGGTCTGGACCATGGCGTCCTGACCGATCAGAGCGGCAAAGGTCGCCGGGCGATATTTGCGGGCCAGCACCAGATAAGGCTTTTTCTCATTCGGTACCGGCAGTTCGGACGGGCCTGTTGAGGCGGAGGGGGCCGATTTTCCGGCCGGCTTCGGGCCGGTTTTCTTTGTGCCGCTTTTGGAAGCGCTTTTGACCGGTTTTTTCGACATGGCTGAGGTCACGCCCGCTAAAAGGAACAAAGAAATATGGCGGACAAATCAGCCGCAAATAGCGGGAGGCCAGCACGACCCGTGAAAAACTCGTTAGGGCTGCTTCCTTCCGGACCTGACCCGGTTGGCGAGCGACACGCCCGGCCAACCTCCCTGCCCGGCTTTGTGTCGTATCGGGCGACGTGACGCAAGGGGGATGGGAAGAGGCGGGACCATATTTTCGAGGCCCCGGATCAGGTCCGGGGCGGTGCAATGGGTGGTCGCACCTCGGATTCTATAATGGCGGCTGCGAGCACAGGGGCTCGCTGAACTCTATTTTGTCTCACGGGCCGTACCGCATATGTCACGACGCGCTAACGCCGCGCTGTTCCATATGCTGGCCCTACGACGTGCGGGCCAAAGGCCC
>JAADFY010000088.1 GCA_013152625.1 Alphaproteobacteria bacterium | reverse complement strand
CCCGCCATTGCCATAGGCATCGATGATGACCTGTTGGCCAAAGTGCTCACGTTCGAGCGAGCCCGCAACAGCCATCTCCTAAACCGAGGCGCCGTCGGGCCGGGTCTCTTTTTTGTCGCCCTCAGGGCGCGGCTGCAACCGCAACAGGATCAGCAGCGGAGCGGCCACAAAGATCGACGAATAGGTGCCCACCACAACGCCCCAGGTCATGGCAATCGTAAAGCCCCGGATCACTTCGCCCCCCAGCACCACCAGCGCCAGCAGGGCAAGTATCGTGGTCACCGATGTCAGCGCCGTTCGCGACAAGGTGTCGTTGACGGACTTGGACAATTGTTCATGCAGGGGCATTTTCCGGTATTTGCGCAAATTTTCACGCACCCGGTCATAGACCACCACCGTGTCGTTGAGCGAATAACCGACAATTGTCAGAATGGCGGCGATGGAGGCAAGGTTGAACTCTATGCCGGTAATGGCGAACATGCCGATGGTCAGCACCACGTCATGCACCGTGGCCAGCACCGCGCCCACCGCAAATTGCCACTCGAACCGGACCCACAAATAACCAAGGATTGCCAAAACCGCAGCAACGAGTGAAATGGCCCCGGTTATGGCCAACTCCCCCGAAACCGTGGGGCCCACAACTTCGGTGCGCCGCACCTCATAGCCGGCCCCCAGGGAATTCACCACTTCGGTAACCGCCACCTGCTGGGCGGATTCAGGCCCCGGCTGGGCCTCCACACGAATCAGAACGTCAATATCGGTGCCAAACTCCTGCACCGAGACGTCACCCAGTCCCAGAGCGCCAACCCGGGACCGGATATCGGCAATATTGGCAGGACCGGACAAAGATTGCACTTCAATGGCCGAGCCGCCCTTGAAGTCGATCCCCAGATTGACCCCCTGAACGAAAAACAGCCCCAAAGAGGCGATCATGAGCACGCCGGAGAAAACATAGGCGCGCTTGCGCCAGCTCATGAACGGGATTTTTGTATTGTCGGGAACAAGCGCGATCAACCGCAGCTTGAGTTCTTTGGGACGGACCGCCGCAAACCACCGTGCCACCAGAAACTGGGTAAAGACATAGGAGGTAAACAGGGTGGTTACGATGCCGATGGCCAGGGTGATGGCAAAGCCACGGATGGGGCCGGACCCAAGGAAAAACAGGATGACCGCCGCGATCAGCGTCGTCACATTGGCATCCAGAATGGTGCCGAATGCCCGTTTGAACCCGGATTCAAGCGCTTGCAGCGGCGTGCGCCCCGCAACCCGCTCTTCTCGCATGCGTTCGTAGATCAGCACATTGGCGTCCACCGCCATGCCCACCGTAAGCACAATGCCGGCAATCCCGGGCAAGGTTAAGGTGGCGCCCAGGGTGGACAGGATGCCCAGCAGCAGGGAAATATTGACGATCAGCGAGATGTTGGCGAAAACCCCGAACAGCCCGTAAGCGATCAGCATGAACACGATCACCGCGAAACCGCCGACAATGCCGGCCAGCGACCCCGCAGCAATGGAATCGGCGCCAAGGCTGGGGCCCACCGACCGCTCCTCGATGATATCCAGAGTTGCCGGCAAGGCGCCCGCCCGCAACAGAACAGCCAGATCATTGGCGCTTTCAGCGGTAAAATTGCCCGAGATCTGCCCCGAGCCGCCGGTAATCGGCGACAGGATATTGGGCGCGGTGATCACCTGATTATCCAGGACAATGGCAAACCGGCGCCCCACATTGGCCGAGGTGATTTCACCGAACGTAATACCGCCCCGCGTATCAAAGCGGAACGTTACGATGGGTTCGCTGCTCTGCTGATCAAAGCCGGCCTGCGCGTCCTGCAATGCTTCGCCACCGATGCGAATTTCTTCTTCGATCAACTCAAAACCACCATCCGCCGACGGCGCCAGCTGGTAACCCAGCGGCACACCCTGGACGGTCGCCTGATCGGCGCTCATGGTCGGGTGGACCATATGGAAGGTTAATCTTGCGGTGCGCGAAATGACGTCTTTCAGGCGCGCCGAATCATCAAAGCCGGGCACCTGGACCAGGACCCGGTCATTGCCCTGGCGCTGAATGGTCGGCTCGGTTGTCCCCAGTTCATCCACCCGGCGCCGGATGACCTCGATAGACTGGGCCACCACGGTGGAAAGATTGGCGGTAATCCCCTCTTCGGTCACGGTCAGGGTCAGCCGCCCGTCGCCGGTCTCGTCCAGCAGAACCTCGCGCACCGTGCCCACGCTTAACAGTGAGGTGGGTACGGTGGTCTCGAGTATCTCCAGCGCTGCCCTTGCCTCGCCAATTCGGCCCGGGTCGGTCAGCTCGATGGTCAGAACATTGCCCTGGGTGGTGATCAGGTTGGGAATACCAAGCTCATTGCTCAAGATCGATCGGGCCTCCCGGCGCAGATCACGAACGCGATCCTGTTCGATTTCCTCCCGGTTGACCTGCAACAGCAGATGCGACCCCCCCTGCAGGTCCAGCCCGAGAACAATTTTGTTCTTAGGCACCCACGAAGGGAGCACATCCAGTGCGCTCTGGGGCACGAAATTGGGAATGGCAAGCACCAGTCCCAGGATCGTTGCCCCGACAATAATCAGAGTTCGAACTAGCGAGAATTTGAGCATTGGTTTGGACCTTTGGCCCCGAAAAACGCAGCCTTACGAGGCGCGAGGCTACATATCAACCTGATTATCAGTCTGATTTATCAGGTTTTGGCTTTGACGGCCGCGAACGCGCCGAACTGGACCGGGGCGGGCGGGTGGAGCCGGGCCGGGAAGACGCCGGTTTGGCAGAAGAAGACTTTGCTCCCGAGGATCTGGCCCCCGAGGATCTGGCCCCTGAGGATTTCGTGGTGCCGGATTTTTTTGCCGATGACCTTCTGGTGGCCGGTTTCGCCGGTCCCGGATCATTCTGGTTGGCCGGGTTGGGTTTTGAGCGGACATCGGACAGCATGGTGCGCAACACCCGCACCTTGACGTTTTCAGCCAATTCCACTTCAAGCTCATTGTCGTCGCGAACCCGGATTACCTTGCCGATCAGCCCGCCACTGGTGACGATGGTATCGCCCCGGGCGACCGAGCCGAGCATTCTTTGATGCGCTTTGGTTCGCTTTTGCTGGGGCCGGATAATCAGAAAATAGAAAATGGGGATAATCAGCAAGATTGGCAAAAGGCCACTGAAAATATCCCCGGCGCCGGGCGCCGCAGCTTGAGCGAAAGCCGGTGTCACAAACATGTAGTTACTCCCTGGGTCAACTTGTCAAAGCGAGGCGACTTCATCCATATAGGAGTCGCTGCGCCAGTCCCAACAGATTGGGTGAAAATCGCGCGGACTATACAGATCAGCCCCGGGATTGCAAAGCGAAACCCCAGGGGCGCGGCAAAGGCACCGACAGGCATCACATCATGACAGATCAGCCGCAAAAAATCACTACCCTGCTCGCCGATATTGCCACCTCTCTGGCGGTCCTCAGCGGTCGTTCGCCGCCCCCGGCCCCCACCCTGACCAAAGCCGCCGCATATCACTGGGACGGCGCCCGGAGCGACCTGACACCGGTTCCAAAGGTCAATCGGGTCGCGCTTTCGCTGCTTAAAGGTATCGACGGTCCCCTGGATACGCTTCTGGCCAACACAAACCAGTTCGCCGCCGGCCATGGGGCCAACAATGCGCTGTTGTGGGGCGCCCGGGGCATGGGGAAAAGTTCGCTGGTCAAAGCCGTTCACGCCGAAGTGACAAAAACCGCCACCCCCGGCGCGCCGCCGCTGATTCTGGCCGAAATCAACCGGGAGGACATTTCAACCTTGCCGGTTTTGATGAAAGCCATCAGCGTATTGAAGGCCCGGGTGATTGTTTTTTGCGATGACTTGAGCTTTGACACCGGTGAGAGCCAATACAAGGCGCTTAAAACCATCCTTGACGGGGGCCTGGAAGGCCGGCCCGCCAACGCCTTGTTTTATGCCACCTCCAACCGGCGCCATCTCATGCCCCGGGATATGATCGACAACGAGCGCTCCACCGCCATTACCCCCCACGAATCGGTGGATGAGAAAATTTCCCTGTCAGACCGGTTTGGCCTGTGGCTGGGTTTTCACAATTGCGATCAGGCCACTTACCTGGAAATGGTCGAGGCCTATGTGCACCATTTCTCAGTGCCGGTTTCCCGCGATCGACTTCGGGCCGGGGCCATCGAGTGGGCCCAGACCCGGGGCGCCCGTTCCGGCCGGGTGGCTATTCAGTTCGTAAGACAGTTGGCCGGCCAGAACGGGCTGGCGCTGAAAGAACCCACATAATCTCCGACCCGGAGTTCGGCGTTAGCTGATCAGCAGCGGTATCGGATCCACGGGAACCGAGCCGTTGCGCAGCTCAAAATGGAGCTGGGGACGCGAAACGCCGCCGGTCATGCCCGCCGAGCCGATGGAATCGCCGCGATTGACCAGATCACCCTTGGCCACCCCGATGTCTTTAAGGTGCGCATAGGCGGAAACAAAGCCGTTGGCATGCCGGATTAAAATGAGATTGCCATACCCCTCCACACCGTTGCCGGTATAGATCACGGTGCCCGCTTCTGCGGCGCGAATTGCTGCACCCTCGGGCACTTCGATGTTAATGCCGGTCCCCTTGGAGGCCTTGAAATCTGCAATCAGGCGCCCCTGAACCGGCCAGCGGAACTTGCCCACAACCTGGGCGGCGGTTGCGGCTGGCATGGCCTGGGCAACCGGGGTTGCCGAATTGACGACAGGCCCGGTGGCAACTGTGGGCGCAATGGATGCGGTGGCAATCGGTTTGGCGGTGGGAGCGGCCGGTCTCGCCAGCACCGGCGCCGGTTTGATGGTGGTGCCTGCCGCTGTGGCCAAACGGCCCCGTTCGGCGGCGGCCAGATCCGGGCGGCCCGGAATCATAACCCGCTGACCAACATAAATCTTGTCGGCGGAAACCAGCTGGTTGGCCTGAACGATCGCGTCGGTGGATACCGCGTATTTGCGGGCAATCGCATAAAGGGATTCGCCGCTGACAATCGTGTGATAAAAGGCGTTCTGCGGCACAACACTCAGGGTCGGCGCCGAACCGGGGCCAGCGCTTTGTGGAATGGACGCCGGGGTTTGCAGGGCTGCGGACTGGGCACTCATGGTCGCATTACTCTCTTGGGATGAAGGGGTTAAGGGCGGAAGCGGGGTACTCGAGGACAGGGACGGGCTGGCCAGCGCGGTTCGGGTTCGCGCCGCACTGTCACGGGCCATCAGCTGATTTTGTGCAATCACCTGGTTTTGCAACTGGTTTTGCGGACCCGGCGTGGCCCCGACATTGCCGGGCGGTGTAAACGGACCCGGCGGCGCCACGGCGGCCAGAACCTGGCTTTGCGCGCCACCCGGCTGCCCGGCTGCCGGAGGCATGGGCTGGTTTAGATCACTTACCGGCCGAACGCCGGTGGAGGCGGTAACTTCATTCGATATCAGTGAGCCTCCGGTGGTTACACATCCGGCCAGTGTTGCCGACACCACCGTAAGTGCGGTGATGGACAGGCCGGTCCGCAAGGTTCTCTTACCGGTGGGCAAACGCATGGGGGTTACTCATTACTCGTTATTTGATCGAGCAGAGTTTAGATCGGTTAAGGTAAAGGTTGGCTTAAGCGCCCAAAGAAATCCAGAACACCGCTTTGGGAGAGCCGGGCTCAGAAGTGCCCTTGCAGCCGTTTTATGGCCGAAAAATCGGTCTGCTGGAGCATGAGCGGGGTAATGGTAATGGCGTTATTGTCCAACAGGCACACCATGTCGGCGCCATCGGTCAGGGCGTCGGGGGTCCGCAAAATGGATACAAAATGCCGGTCGGCGTTGCGGCTGGGGTAAAATTCAAAAGGCGAATTGTCAAAGCGCTGGTGGGGCACCAGAACCGTTTCGGTGACATCGGCGGGCGGGCAGCGGGGGAAATTGATGTTGTAATAGGCCTCGCTGGATCCGGCCCGGGCAACCAGCGTTGCAACGATATCCATGCCCAGAGCTTCCGAGCACCCCCACTCCACGTTCTGCGGGTTGTCAAAGTCCATGGCCTGGGAAAGGGCAATCCCGAGCACATTGTGCAGCGCCGCCTCCCTAGCCCCCGCCACCGTTCCCGAACAATGGATCAGATCACCGATATTGTGCCCCCGGTTCACCCCCGACA
>JAADFY010000087.1 GCA_013152625.1 Alphaproteobacteria bacterium | reverse complement strand
CGCCGGAAAACGCTGACGTGCCCGCCCCGATGTCGATGACCAGTTCATTGCCGGAGATTTCCCCGCCACCCCCGGTCACCCGTACATTACCCACCAGCCGGAAAATCCGTGTCGGCACATCGAGCACCCCCCGGTCGGCCACCGCGACCTGACCACCATACTCCACCCGCACCTTGCCTTTTGTGGTTACGGTTTTCAGTTCTGATTGCCCGCCAGCGCCAAACCGCACCACAATCTCCTGGGCCATCAGCCGGAAATCAGCCTGCTTGATCACCACATTGCCGGTAAAGCTGGCGCTTTGCTCGTCTTCGCGGATCTCGAACCGGTCGGCGGTAATCTCAACGGGCTGGTCGGACTGCCCCGCCAACTGCCCGAACGCCTGCACCGATTGCGCCCGGGCCGGAGACAAGACACCCAACCCAAAACCGAGATTAAGCACCAGAATCAGGCCAAGCGTTGCCAGCAACCGGGTCAGGGTGTCCGGGGTGTTCGGTATCGGGGGTGTAACAAAAATCATGTCTGCTCTTTCGATCCGGCCTGACCATAAAATATCATTGCGCCGTTCCCCGCAGCCCGATATCGGAGGGGCGGTTCTCGGGATTGATAACCAGGCGCACATTGTCGAAACGCCACCGGCCCCGGTTGGCCTGATATTCCATTTCATCGGCCTCCAGGACGCCGCCGCCGGGCAAATCGAACCGCACCGTGCCCGTTGACGTAAAACGCTGCCGGGGTACGTCCAGCGTGCCGCCCTCGAGAATACCGCGCTGTCCGTCCGGCCCGGTCAAACTTATAGAATCGGTAAGCACCAGTCTTTGCCCACTATAGTCGAAAACCCCGCGTCCGGCGGTTACATCGATAATGGCGCCGTCTGCCATTTCCAGCAACGCCCCAAGGCCGGTAAGTTCGATTTCACGGGCATTGATGGCTTTGCCTTGTGCCGTGTCGGCCCGAAGCACATAGCGCCCGCCGCCGGCCAGAGTTCCCTCGATGGTCGGGCCTTCCACCACAATCCGATCCGCCTCGATGCGTATTCCGGCGACCTCCAGACCCGGGATCAGGCGACCCAGAAAAACCTGCGTCCCCAGAGCCACCAGAATCAGCACCCCGCCAACAGGCAACGTCCAGCGCAGCCAATGGACCAAAATCGAGCGCCGGCGCAATCGATCATAAGCCCCGTCCCGATTGTCGCGGCGTGCACGCCCCCCCTTGCCGGTTGCATCAGTCATGGGGTTGGCACCCAGAATTGCCGTTGGCCTCGCGGGCATCCCGCTGCATTGAACTATCCCACCATAAAATCAACTATGGGCAAAAATATCCTCTTCCGGCCACCCGCCAAGATCGAGCAATGCCCGGGTCGGCACAAATTCAAAGCACTTTGCCGCCAATTGGTTGCGCCCCTCGCGGACCAGCATCCGATCCAGATGCCGGCGCAGATCGTGCAGATAAAGAACATCGGCCGCCGCATATTCCAGTTGCGCCTTGGATATGGTTTCTGCCCCCCAGTCCGAGCTTTGCTGCTGCTTGGACATATCCACATTGAGCAACTCCCGCGCCAGGTCTTTCAAGCCATGTCGGTCGGTATAGGTGCGCACCAGCCGTGAAGCGATCTTGGTGCAGTAAATGGGCGCGGTCATGACCGAAAAAGCGTTGTGGAGCGCTGCAACATCGAACCGGGCAAAGTGGAAAATCTTGGTCACGTCCGGGTCGGCCAGCAATCGGCAGATGTTGGGTGCTGCGGTCTGGCCCTGTTCAATTTGCACCACATCGGCGCTGCCGTCCCCGGGCGAAAGCTGAATGACACATAACCGGTCCCGATTGGGTTTCAGGCCCATGGTTTCGGTATCGATGGCCACCTGACGGCCGTAATTGTCCAGATTGGGCAAATCGCCCTTGTGCTGACGAATGGTCACTTTTTGCAGTTTCTCCTGTTAACCGGCCCATGGGACCCAATATGGTGTCCTTGAGGTATCATCGACCGCCTCTAGATGACACAGGCCCTGACCACCTTGCAATGCAGGTGATTGCAATGGATGTCTTGTCGCCCACCCTTTTCTTGCCCAAATTGGCCCTCACACAAGCACCCGGACACCGCCAGAACCCGCCATGACCAGATTGTACCTC
Organism: Alphaproteobacteria bacterium; assembly: GCA_013152625.1. Lineage (GTDB taxonomy): Bacteria > Pseudomonadota > Alphaproteobacteria > Rhizobiales > Devosiaceae > JAADFY01. The sequence goes on along the minus strand of JAADFY010000087.1, from coordinate 4,444 downwards.
ACCACCCAGCCCGATCCGGCACCCGGCATGGACGGCGTCCTTGGCGCTGTATTGGCCGGGACTGAAATCGCCGCGGTTCGCATATCACGGGGAACGGGTTCGCTGGATGACTATCTTTGTTACGCTCGCCAATTGATTCCGGCCATTCAACGGGCAAAAGCTGCCGCACTGCTGGACGGACTGCCCGCTCATGTGGCCGCTCTCGGGGCGGACGGGGTGCATATGGAGGCCCATGGCCTTTTGCAGGAAACCATCGGAGAACTGAAACCGGAGTTCATTGTCGGGGTCGGTGAAATTGCTTCGCGCCATCAGGCCATGACCCTGGGTGAGGCCGGCGTCGATTACCTCATGTTCGGAGATCTGGCGCCCGGGCCGGATATGCCGGACAGCTCGGACATAACAGAGATCGGGGCTGCCGAGCTTGCCCGCTGGTGGGTGGAGAATTTTCAGGTACCCGCCGTCTGGCAATCCCGAAACGACGACATGGACCCCCAGGGGTGTGAGTTTCTGGCCATGGGTCCAGGGCTTTGGAACCGGTCGGACCCGGCTGAATGGCTGGCCGGAAACGTTCGGGCGGGTCAATGATTCGCGCTTTTGGAATTTTTGGTGTTGTTCTGGGGCTGGCCGTGTCGGCCACGGCTCAGGAAGCGCCCCGGGAGACCGGGGCTGCGACCGATGTCAAGGTGCCGGCCCAACTCACCCCACTGCCCAGGCAGTTTAATATCGGAAATTCTGGTGTTGCGGTTCCTCTTCCCGATATTTCGCCCCAGTCCATTCGCACCCAGACCCAACTGGCCCTTGAAATTTCCCGCGGAGTGTTCGGGCCCCGCCAGCCTGTTGACGCGGCATATGGTGCCTATCAGCGCGGTTTTTATCTTACCGCTTTAAGCCTGGCGCTGCCCCGTGCCCAGGCCGACGACGGTGCCGCCCAGACCTTGGTTGGCGAATTGTATGCCAACGGTCTCGGGGTGGCGACAAATCCCGCCATTGCCTCTTCGTGGTATGCATTGGGTGACCAGAACGGCGATCGCGCCGCCACCTTCCAGCTGGCCATGCTTTATCAGGCGGGGCTCGGCGTGCCCCAGAACCGCGAGCGGGCCGCCGAACTGATCGCGAAGGCCGCCGCTGCGGGACATCTGGCGGCCCAGTACAATCTGGGCCTGCTGCATGTGGAGGGCCGCTATGTTGCCCCCGATCTTTCCCGTGCTGCCGAATTGTTTGAAATTGCCGCCGAGGCCGGATTGCCCGAAGCCCAGTATGACTACGGCGTGCTGTTGCTCGAAGGGGCCGGAACCAATCCCGACCCGGCCACTGGCGCCCGCTTTATCGGGTTGGCCGCCGCCGCCGGCAATGTGGAAGCGGCGGTGGAATACGCCACCTTGATCTATCTCGGGCGGGGGGTGGACAAAGACCCGGTTCTGGCCCTGGCCTGGTATCGGCGCGCGGCGGAACTGGGGAGCGCCGTCGCCCAGAACCGACTGGCCAAACTGCTCGCCGCCGGTGAAGGGGCAAATCGAGACCCGGTGGAGGCGGCCATGTGGCGGGCGCTGGCCCGGCGTCAGGGGATCCTTGATCCCCAGCTTGAAACCCTGCTGGGTGATCTTACCGAGGTTCAGCAGGCTCTGGGGGAGGAGCGGGCCAGGTTCTGGCCCCTGCCACCGCCCGGTCTTGGGCCGGCCCCGGGCCAGACCCTTCGCTGAAACCAACCCTTTGCGTCCCGTTGGGTCTCTTTGGGTTCCCTGGGTCCCCCTTGCGTCCGGGCGCTGTCTGGGGCACAAACCGCCCGTATCCGCCCGCCCCGACACTCTTTACAGATCGCTTGTGTTATGAAAATCAACGGCAATGAAATCCGTCCCACCAATGTCATCGAACATTTGGGCCGGTTGTGGGTGGCGGTCAAGGTCAACCATGTCAAACCGGGCAAAGGTGGCGCCTATGCCCAGGTGGAACTCAAAGACATTGTTTCGGGGACCAAGCTCAATGAACGGTTTCGGTCTGCGGCCACGGTGGAACGTATCCGGCTGGAACAAAAAGACTATCAGTTCCTTTATGCCCAGGGGGACATGCTGGTGTTCATGGACACCGAAACCTACGATCAGCTTGAACTGCCGGAGGAATTTGTCGGCGACCGGGCCCGGTTTTTGCAGGACGGGATGACCGTGACGGTGGAAAGCCATGAGGGCCGGCCCCTGGGGATTTCATTGCCCCCCCAGGTGACGCTGGCCGTGGTCGAGACCGAGCCGGTGGTCAAGGGCCAGACGGCGGCCAACTCGTTCAAACCCGCCATACTTGAAAACGGTGCGAAGGTCATGGTGCCGCCATTTGTCACCCAGGGCGAGAAAATCATCGTTGACACCGTTGAAGTCGCCTATGTGCGCCGGGCCGGCTGATGGCTCAATCCGCTCTGTTAAACATCATGATCAACGCGGCCAGAAAAGCAGGCCGTGGCCTGACCCGGGATTTCGGCGAGGTGGAAAACCTGCAGGTTTCGAAAAAAGGCCCGGCAGATTTTGTCTCCAACGCCGACCGGCGGGCCGAGGAAACCATTTTCGAAGAATTACACCACGCCCGCCCCACCTATGATTTTCTCATGGAGGAAGGCGGTGAGGTCAAGGGCACCGACGGGCAGCATCGCTGGATCATCGATCCCCTGGATGGCACCACCAATTTTCTCCATTCCATTCCCCTGTTTGCCGTATCCATTGCCCTGGAACGCAACGGTGTGATCGTTGCCGCCGTGATTTACAATCCGGTCATGGAAGAGCTGTTTACCGCCGAGCGCGGTCAGGGTGCCTGGGTGAACAATCGCAGGCTCCGGGTGGCCGGTCGGCGTACTCTGGCCGATTGTGTCGGGGCGACCGGCATCAAACGCACCATTGCCGAACGGGACGCCAAAGAGGTCGGGTATGTTGTCGCGCTGAACACCGTTTTGTCCGGCATCCGGCGTACCGGTTCGGCATGTACCGATCTGGCCTGGCTGGCCGCGGGCCGGTTTGACCTCATGTGGGAGCTGGGGCTTAAACCGTGGGACATGGCCGCGGGCGTGCTGCTGGTGCGTGAAGCGGGTGGCATTGTCACCGATTTTAGTGGTGGGGAAAATATGTTTGCCACCGGCGGGCTGGTGGCCGGCAACGAACAGGTGCAGGCGCTTTTGATCCGGGAACTGGCTGCCGTGGGCTGATCACGGTCCGGGGCCTGTGCGCTGCCCTATGTAAGCCTTGATCACTCTGGTAGAGTTCTGCGAGATAACCGAATCCGCCAAAGGGCGTCGCCCATGTCGCAAACCTACGACCCCTATCATCTCGCCGGGCCCACCGTTTACCTGATCAAGAAGATAATTTTTCTTATTCTTGTGGGACTTCTGGGGGCAGCGCTCTATCAGCAGATTGTCGATTTTTTCTGGTCAAACCCGTTTATCAACGGGCTGATCCTTTTTGTTCTGGGTATCGGCATCGTGCTCAGTTTCCGTCAGGTTATTCGCCTTTATTCCGAGGTTGCCTGGGTCAATTCGCTTCAGGACGGAAACCCTGCCGCCTCGGACCGCCAGCCCTCGTTGCTGTCCCCGGTCGCCGTTATTTTGCGCGACCGCCAGGGCGAACGCATTATCACTCCCGCTTCCATGCGCTCCATACTGGATTCGGTTGGCATTCGACTTGACGAAGCCAGCCAGACCGCCCGCTACATGACCGGCCTTTTGGTGTTTCTGGGTCTGTTGGGCACCTTTTTCGGCCTGTTGCAAACCGTGTCCTCGGTGGCCGATGTCATTCAGGGCCTCGACATTTCCTCCTCTGCTGATGCGGGCAATCTGTTTGGTTCCCTCAAGGAGGGGCTGGAGGCGCCGCTGGCCGGAATGGGCACCGCATTTTCCTCGTCTTTATTCGGTCTTTCCGGGTCGCTGGTCCTGGGCTTTCTGGATTTGCAGGCCGGCCAGTCGCAAAACGCCTTTTATACCGATCTGGAGGACTGGATGTCCTCCATGACCGAACTGGATCACCCCATGGCCGTCATTCAGGCCAACCAGCTTGGTGTGTCCTCGGACGAAATGTCGGCCATGTTCGATCGCCTGGGGGCCTCGGTGCAAAGCTCATCTACCTCGCAAAACGCTGTGCGGGCCATGGCCGAACTGGCCAAGGGCATAGACGGGCTGGTCAAGTCAAGGCCATGCGCACCCAGCAGGACGATCTGGGCAAGCATATTGAGGATCAGGCGCAAAACAACGCCAAATTGCGCGCTCTGATCGATGCCTTGTTGTCCTCGGTGGACGAACCGGAGGGCCAACCGGCGGCTAACCCGAAGCCCGGACCAGACCCGTCATCCGCCACCCAAACAGCCCCGGAGGCAAAATCAGCGCCGGACAAATCTGTTGCCGGGGAAACCGAAAACACCCCGGACGGCGGCGCCGGACCGAAAAGTGACAAGACCCCATGAGCGGCAACCGGCAGGG
>JAADFY010000086.1 GCA_013152625.1 Alphaproteobacteria bacterium | reverse complement strand
CGCTTGGCGGCGGCTCGCTGATGATTGCGGTCATGGCGATATATTTCCCCCCTGCCATCGTCATTCCCGTCCATGGCTGCATTCAACTGGCCTCGAATGGCGGTCGGGCGGCGGTGCAACGGGCCCATATTCAATGGCGTTTTGCCTTCTGGTTTGCCCTTGGCAGTGCTTTTGGTGCTGCCGTTGGCGGTCAGATCGCGATTTTGCTGCCGGAAAACCTGTTCAAAGCCGCTATCGGGCTGTTCATTTTGTATCTGGTGTGGATCCCGAGGCGCACAGCACCGACCGACGGTGCCCCGGCCACGGTGCTTGCCGGTCTGTTTACGTCCGCCATATCCATGGTGGTCGGCATATCCGGGCCGCTGGTGGCGGCATTTTTGCGCGGGCTGAAGGATCGCCGTCAGATTGTCGGCACTCACGCATTCTTGATGTCGGTGCAAAACCTGTTCAAGGTGCTTGCATTTGTGCTCCTTGGATTTGCGTTTACGCAATATCTGCCCTTCATAATTGCCATGGCCATTGCCGGATTTCTGGGCACCCTGATTGGCTCGCAACTGCTGGACCGCCTGCCTGAGCGCCTGTTTCGCCTCGGGTTTCGCATTGTATTAACCGGGGTGGCGCTGGAGCTTTTGCGCCGGGCCAGTGTGGCGTTGCTGGCTAACTGAGCGACCATTCACCGGCGTTTTCAAACCTGAACGATTTGTAATATGGCGGTCAGCACCCGGTAAGGTTGAGGCGCTCATATCCCTTGTTATTCCAATTGGCCCGCCCCCCCCTTTTCGGGTCCTTGCACAAAGATACCAAGGAGACACCCATGCAATCGAAATCGAACCCCACCCTGAAACGCTTTATTCTGGCCGCCACCGCCACCGTTTTCCTGACCGGTACGGCGCTGACAACCGGCATTTTGACCCAGTCACAGCCGGCCAACGCCCAGATTATGGTCACGGCCCCGGCGCCGAACAGTTTTGCCGACCTTGTCGATGCGGTGCGCCCCGCGGTTGTTTCGATCCGGGTGCGCACGGAAATCACCGAGGAACGCCAGCGCCAGCGCCAGCGGCCAAACTTCGATTTTGAAATGCCCGATCTGCCCCCCGGACACCCTCTGGAGCGGTTCTTTCGGGATTTCCAGGACCGGTTCGGCAACCCTGACGCCCGCCCCCGGGATCGTCGCCCCAATCGCGCGCCGCGTCGCAACTATACCGAGGCGGTGGGTTCCGGGTTTGTGATTTCCGCCGACGGCTTTGTGGTGACCAACAATCATGTGGTGGAAAACGCCGATGAAGTCATCGTTATCATGGACAATGGTGATGAACGCGTCGCCACCATTGTCGGCACCGACCCGCGCACCGATCTCGCCCTGCTCCAAATCGAGGGGGCCGACGATCTGCCCTTTGTCGAGTTTGCCACCGAAGAGGCCCGGGTCGGCGACTGGGTCGTGGCCGTGGGCAACCCCTTTGGTCTGGGCGGCACGGTTACCGCGGGTATAATTTCGGCCCGGGGCCGCGACATCAACGCCAACGCCTATGATGATTTCCTGCAAATTGACGCAGCGGTCAACCGGGGCAACTCCGGTGGCCCCGCCTTTAATACCTCGGGCAAGGTGGTCGGTGTGAACACGGCTATATTCTCGCCCACCGGCGGCAATGTGGGTATCGCTTTTGCCATACCCGCCGACACCGTCAAGCAGGTCGTGTTCGATCTGATGGACGACGGTAATGTCACCCGGGGCTTCCTCGGCGTCTCCATTCAGATCGTCACCAAGGATATTGCCGCCGGTGTGGGGCTGGAGGAAGCCCGGGGAGCCATGGTTACCCGGGCCACCCCCGACACCCCGGCGCAAATGGCCGGCATTCGCTCCGGCGACATCATCCTGTTTGTGGATGGGGAGGAAGTTGCCAGCCCCCGCGAACTGTCGCGGCTGGTGGCCTCGAAACTGCCGGGCAGTGAAGTTGAATTAACGATCTGGCGCGACGGCGACGAACAACAGGTTATGGTCACGCTGGGCACCCTGGCCGATGAGGTGGCGCTGGTCGAGCCCGCCCCCGAACCCGAACCGGCGACGCCGGACCCGGAGCCGATGCCGACCTCTTTGGGCATTGCGGTCATGACCGGGCCGGATGGTGAGGGGGTCATCATCGAAGAAGTTGACCCCGACAGCGCTGCTGCCGAAAAGGGACTGGTGCCCGGAGTGGTTATTCTTGAGGCCGACTATCAGGGGGTAAACACCGCCGAAGAACTTGAGGAAATCATCGCAGAGGTGCGGGAATCGGGCCGCTCCACCGTGCTGCTCAAGGCCATGCGCGGCGGTAATGTACGGTTCCTGGGCCTTTCGATCAGCGAGTAACGGCCATTGACGGGCGCTGCCCGGCCCTTTGGGGTCGGGCGGCGTTTGCTCTTTGTTGAAGCCTTGCTCTATTGGTACTGGCATGAAAATATTGCTCATAGAGGATGACCGGGATACCGCCAGCTACATCATGCAGGCGCTGGACGAGGTCGGCCACGTCACCCATCATGCCGCCGATGGCGACACCGGGTACGCCATGGCCTCCTCCATGGACTATGAGGTCATGATCATCGACCGGATGCTGCCCCGGCGCGACGGGCTGTCGATCATTGAAAGCCTGCGCGCCGAAGGCAATACCACGCCGGCCCTGATCCTTTCCGCGCTGGGTGAAGTGGATGACCGGGTGACCGGGCTGCGGGCAGGTGGGGATGACTATCTGGCCAAACCTTACGCTTTTTCCGAATTGCTGGCCCGGGTTGAGGTTTTGGCCCGGCGCACTGCCCCCGCCGAGGCCGCCACCTCTTATCAGGTGGGCGAGTTACGCCTCGACCGGCTGTCCCATGGGGTAAAGCGGGGCGACAATGACATTGTGTTGCAGCCCCGGGAATTTCGGTTGCTGGAATATCTCATGCGCCATGCCGGGCAGGTGGTCACCCGCACCATGCTGCTTGAAAACGTGTGGGACTATCATTTTGATCCCCAGACCAATGTCATTGATGTGCACATGTCGCGGTTGCGTGCCAAGATCGATCGCGGCCAGGCCAAACCCCTGCTGCACACCGTTCGAGGCGCGGGATATATGATCCGTGAGTAGGCTGGGACGGCTGTGGCGGACCACGACGTTTCAGCTTACGGCCATCTTTATTATTCTGTTTATTGTGTTTGCCATTGGCATACTGGGCTATATCGCTTTTCAGTCTTCGATAAATATTCAACAGACCCAGGTGCGCGGTATCGAGCGGGAACTCAACCGACTCGAACGGGAATACCGGCGCGGCGGCACACGGGGATTGGTGGTTGCCATTCAGCGCATTGCGCGGGGTGCCGGGCCGGGCATCTACTTTGTCGCCGATCAGAACGGGGTCGGGGTGGCCGGCAATATCGCCACGGTACCGTTTGCGGTGCTGGACAATCCCGGCCAGCATACCTTCACCTACCAGCGCGACCGTCCGTTCCGGGCGTCGGACCCGGAGGCGGAAGATACTGAAGGGGTGGCGCTGGTGCGCAGTTTCATTCTGCCCTCAGGCTACCGGCTGGTGGTGGGCCGCGATATTGTCGAGCGCCGGGGCTTTGCCGTGATCATTTTTCAGGCCTTTTTCTGGGGCGTGATCATGATTGTCATTTTATCCATCATTGCTGGTGTGTTTACGGCCCGTCGGGTGCTGCGCCGGCTGGATGCCATCGCCGACACTTCCAATCAGATCATGTCCGGCAATTTGTCCATGCGGGTGCCGGTAACCCGGCGCAATGACGAGTTTGACCGGCTGGCCACCAACCTGAATGCCATGCTCGACCGGATCGAACAGCTCATGCAGGCCATGAAGCAGGTCACCGACAATATCGCCCATGACCTTAAAACCCCGCTCACCCGGATGCGCAACAAGGTGGAGCGGGCGCTACACGGGGAAATGGACGGGGAGGCGGCCCGGGCCGCCCTTGAGGCGACCATTTCTGAAAGCGACCAGTTGCTGAAAACCTTCAATGCCCTGTTGCTGATTGCCCGTATCGAGGCGGGGGCCCCTGCCAGCGCTTTTGAGACTATAAATGTTGCCGACATGTTGGCCGATCTGGTGGAACTTTACGCCCCGGTGGCCGAGGATGCCGGCCTTGCCATCAGCGCCGACGCGCCCAAAGGGCTGGAACTGGTTGCCAACCGGGAGCTGGTGGGCCAGGCCCTGGTCAATCTGATCGAAAACGCCATCAAATACGCCCAGAACGGCGATCTGACCGGGGGGCGGGAAAATCAGGTTACCGTTCGCGCCTATGCCGGCGAGAACAGAACCGTTTTCGAAGTGGCCGACAAGGGCCCCGGCATACCGCAAGCAGAGCGGGAGCGGGTATTGCAGCGTTTTGTCCGGCTCGAGGAAAGCCGCACCGAGGCCGGATCGGGCCTTGGCCTGTCGCTGGTGGCCGCCGTTGCCCGGCTGCACAAGGGGGAAATTGAAATTTTTGGCAATGATCCGGGGACGCTGGTTCGCCTCAGCCTGCCCGGCGCCCCGCCCCAATGAGTGCGGGGCCCACCCTTGCCGCCGAACTGACAAACAAGCTGCCCCCGGGGGTCGCCGACCCGGAGCTTGACGGGCTGGTTGAAGCGATCATTCAGAAAGACACACCGCCAGAGGTTGGCCGGTTTCTGGGTGCGATTTTTGCCCGCTCCCCTTATCTGCGCCAAATGGCCGGGGCCAATATCGGCTGGCTGCACGAGGCGCTGGCCAGCCCGCTCGAGGAAATTAACGCGGCCCTGCTTGGGGAGGTCGATCAGGCAGGCAAGGGAGATGATGAGGCGACACTGGCCATCGCGCTGCGCAAAAGCAAATCGAAAATGGCTTTGCTGGCGGCATTGGCGGAATGCGGTGGCGCATGGTCGACCCGGCAATCCAGCGCCGCCCTGTCGCGATTTGCCGACGGGTGCCTCGATGGGGGGTTAAATGTTTTGTTTCGGGGTGCCGCCGCCCGGGGGAAAATTGAAATTCCGGCCACCGGCGCTCCCGCTGCCCGATCGGGGCTGATGATTTTTGCCCTTGGCAAACTGGGCGGGTGCGAACTGAATTATTCCTCCGACATCGATATTGTCGCGTTTTACGAACCGGGCCGGGGGGCGCTGAAAAATCCCGATGAAGCGGGCCGGTTTTATGTGCGCATTGTGCGCAAGCTGGCCGCCCTGATCGGCGATCAAACCGAACATGGATTTGTTTTTCGTACCGACCTGCGCTTGCGACCCGACCCGGGTTCGACCCCGGTGGCCATATCTGCCGATGCGGCCATGGTCTATTATGAAAGCCGGGGCCAGAACTGGGAGCGCGCCGCCTGGATCCGGGCCCGCGCCGCCGCCGGTGACAAAGAGGCGGGGGAGAATTTCCTGAAACAACTCGCTCCGTTTATCTGGCGCAAACACCTCGATTTCGCCACCGTGGCCGACATTCGGGCCATGAAACGCCAGATCAGCGCCCGCCACGGGGCGACCACCACGGTTGCCGGTCACAATGTCAAACTGGGTGCCGGCGGGATCCGGGAAATTGAATTTTTCGCCCAGACCCAGCAACTCATTGCTGGTGGCCGTGATCCCTCCTTAAGAGACCGCCCCACGGTTGACGCCCTTAGGGCACTGGCGGGGGCGGGAATGTTTGACCCTGAAACCGGGGAAAAACTGGGCCGTCACTACTGGTTTTTGCGGGCCGTGGAAAACCGGCTGCAAATGATTGAAAACGAGCAGACCCATATTTTGCCCGAACAAGAACCTGCTCTGGCCAACATCGCCGCCCTGATGGGGCACGGAGACAGTGCCGGTTTTTCTCATGTCTATCGCGGTGTTGCCGACGAAACCGTACAGCTTTGTCAAAGTCTGTTTTACGGCGATGAGAGCCTTGCCAGCGATTTCGGCGATCTGGTGTTTACCGGCGCCGACCACGATCCCGAAACCCTTAAAACCCTGGAGCGATTTGGATTTTCCGACCCCGAGACGGCTTCCAACACCATTCGCGGCTGGCAGTACGGGGCCTATCCGGCCACAAGGACCGATCGTGCCCGGCAGAACCTGACCGAGCTTGTCCCCACGCTTTTGTCAGCTTTGGCGGACACGGGGGACGCCGATCAGGCGCTCAGGAAATTCGATATTTTCCTGTCGCGCCTGCCTGCGGGCATTCAACTGTTTGCCATGTTGCGTGCCCATGGCTCGCTGGTTCAGATTTTTGTCGATCTTTTGGCCACCGCCCCGCGCCTGACCGATGCCATCGGTCACAAGGTCCATGTGATCGATGCGCTGATCGATACCGCATTTTACGGCGGTGCGCTGGATCGCGACGAACTGGCGGACCGGATTGATGAGGAATATCTAGGCGAGAACAATTCCTATGAGGATCTCATCGACCGGGCGCGGATTGTGGGACATGAGCAGATGTTTTTGGTCTCCGCCGGGCTGGTGGCAGCCACCATACCGCCGGAACAGGCGGGGCCACGGTTTGCCGCCATTGCCGAGATTTTGCTGCATCGGTTGTCTTGCGCTGCAAAAAAAGAGTTTGCCAAGCGGCACGGCGCTTTGAAGGGGGCTTCAGACGGGCTGCTCGCCTTTGGCAAGCTGGCAAGTTTTGAAATGACCGCCAGTTCCGATCTGGATTTTATCCTTTTGTATGACGGGCCGGCGGATGTGGAGCAATCGGACGGTCCCCGACCGCTGACCCCCGGCCACTATTACACCCGCCTGACCCAGCGGCTGGTGGCTGCGGTTTCCGCCCCCACCGCCGAGGGTGTGCTTTATGAAACCGACATGCGTCTGCGCCCCTCGGGCAACAAGGGGCCTCTGGCCACCTCGCTTGAAAGTTTTGTGCGTTATCAGCGCACCGAAGCGCGCACCTGGGAACATATGGCCCTGGCCAGAGCGAGAGTCATGGATATGGACGGCGGGCTCGGCCCCGAGATTTCCGCCAGCATTGACCAAATTCTCGGCCAGCCGCGCAACCGCGACCGGACCATGGGCGATATTGCAAAAATGCGGGCCTTGATTGCCAAGCAAAAACCGCCCCGGTCCCGGTTTGATCTGAAACTGGTGTCCGGCGGACTTATTGATCTTGAATTCATTGCCCAGGCGGGCCAGCTGGTCTTTCGCTCCGGGCTGGAAAACCCCCACGCGCCGCCGGCGGGCATCCTGGTGCAACTGGGCCGGGCCGGGGTTTTGAAAGACGGGGACCGGCTGGCGGAAATCCATGGCACCTACACCACAATGGCGCAACTCATGAATGCCTGTCTGCTTGCGCCCTATGATATTTCGGGCTGGACCCCGGGGTTTCGCGCCCTTCTGGTGCGGGTGACGAAATACCCAGATTTTTCAGCCATTGAGGCAGATCTTGAGCAAATGGCCGGTGAAGTGCGCGGGGCCTTTGGCCGGTTTACCGGGCAATAACAGATGCTAGACGTTTTGATGGAATCAAAACTGCAGTCTAATCCTTTGTTTAAGCGTGTCATTTATCCGATAACCGGTGCCCACTTATCGGTGACACGCTCTAATGCCGATTTTACGCCGCCGCCGATGTTGCCGTGCTGGCCACGCTGCGGGGCAGGGCCACCGCCACCGTGGTCCCTACCATGGGTGTGCTGTCGATCACCAGCGATCCGCCGCTTAGTTCGGCAATGCCCCGGGCGATGGCAAGCCCGAAACCGGGCATGCCGTTCTCCACATCAAATGCGGCTTCACCGATCAGGTGCGGTTCGGCGAGAAGGGCCAGCCGGCTTTGCGATATGCCGATGCCGGTGTCTGACACCTCAAGCACGACCCCGTCTTCGGCTGCCCAGGCCGCCAGCGAGACCCGGCCACCGCTACGGGTGAATTTGAGGGCGTTGTCCACCAGATTTCCCATCATACGTAACAGGCAGTGGCTGTCGCCTTCCAGCGAGAATTGCGCCGGCAGGGCCATATGCAGTTCGACGCCGACTTTTCGTGCCCGTTCGCCAAAGCGGTCCGCCAGACGGGCGAACAAATCAGCGGCAAGGATATTTTCGTGGCGCATGGGGGTGTTGCCCGCTTCCATTTCCGCCAGTTCAAAAATCTGCGAAAACGAGCTTAAAAGCCGGTCACCGGAATTCTTGATGTCGGTAATATAGCTGGCATAACGGTCGTCTCCGATGGGGCCATAGGGCTGGTGCCCGATCAGATCGGCAAAGCCGATAATATGATTGAGGGGGGTGCGAATGTCGTGGCTGAGATGGGCCAGAAACGCCGTTTTTGATCGGCTCGCCGCCTCCGCTTTTGCCCGTTCCTCGTTTAATTTGCGGGTCATCTCACGATGCTCGGCTTTGGCGATTTCGATCTTTGCGGCAAGCTCTTTGCAGGTTGTGATATCGCGCACCGTGCAAATGCGCGCCCCCTCGCTTGTGGGATGGACATGGATGAGGAGCGCCGGGCCGTCGGCGGGCAGAATTTCAAACCGGATATCACCGGTGTCGGTGCTGTCCTGCCCTTTGTCCGGGTGGGTCAGATTTTGCATCACCGGGGCAAACCGCTCTTCGATGGATTGTGCTGCCAATTCATCGCGACTTAGCCCCAGCAGCTGCAACATGGCCTGATTGGACCATTCCAGCGCACCTTTTGCGTTCCAGCAGGCCAGCCCGTTGGGCAAAAGGTCGAGCCTTTCATGCCAGTTCGTGGCTGGATCGGACGATCCGGTATTGGCGGGCAAAGACGGTGCGCCACCACGGGCACCAATGAGCAGGGCGCCGAGCAACCCCAGGCCGCCGCCGATCAATACCTGACGCCATTCAGGCAGGAATACCGCCGCTGTCAGGGCGACAAGGGCAAACGTGGCAATGGCCAGCGGGCGGGCGTATTGACGGGCATGGCCCAAGGTAATGGTTGCGAAGCCAGGTGCGGGTTGTTCAGCTTGGGCCGGTGCCGGCGCGCTCCTGAATCCGTTTGGCTGACCGCCGGATTTCTCCGCAGAATTCATGTGCCCCTCCGGCAATGACCGTGAATAGCGCGAACGACCCCCGTGCCCGCTTTCCAAGACGTTGAATCCATTCGTTGAGTCGTGTCCAGAGCGCAATATCGGCCCGAATGGGGCGGTTGGGAAAATCGTGAGTCGACAGAATCAGTTAGCCGGGAAAATTTTTTTCGGGCCGGGCGCGGGGGAATTGTATTTTGAACCCGGCGCCGGAGTTATTTCAGATTGCGCGTCGGAACCGATTGCCCTGATACGCGGTTCATGACATTCTGGCCGGCTTTGCCCAGATTTTTGCCGGTGACTTTCTGCCGCCGGCGACCCCGACTGCCCGTGCGAAAAAAAACTCGGCCTGATCACCATGTTCACACCGATATATCAAATATTTGAAAATCTGCTGCCCCCGTATCCGCCCGAGCCCCCGGTGCGGCCGCCGAAAGGGTTGTACGCTTTTTGCCGGCATTATTCCCGGGGCGCGGGCAAGTGGCTGACGGTCATGGCGGCCCTGACCGCCGCCATTGCCATTGTTGAACTGGTGCTGATCGGTTTTCTGGGGCGCATGGTGGACTGGCTGGCCCGGTCCGACCCGGCCACCTTTTTGCAGATCGAGGGTGACAAACTGATCGTGATGGGGCTGGTGGTGGTCATCGGTCTGCCGGTGCTGACCGTGTTTCATTCTCTGATAATGTTCCAGACGTTGCAGGGCAATTTTCCCCAGCGCGTTCGCTGGATGGCCCATCGTTATCTCATTCGCCAGTCCATGAGCTATTTTCAGGATGAGTTTGCCGGCCGCATTGCCGCCAAGCTGATGCAGACCTCGCTGGCGGTGCGCGAAACCGTCATGACCCTGCTCGACGTGCTCAACTATGTGACGGTGTATTTTATCGGCGCGGTTATTCTGTCGGCCATGGGCGACTGGCGGCTTGCCGTGCCGTTCATGGTCTGGCTGGTCGCCTATGTGGTGCTGCTGCGCCACTGGGTGCCCAAATTTGGCCGCATATCACAGGCCCAGGCCGATGCCCGATCCATGATGACCGGGCGCATTGTCGATGCCTATTCCAATATCTCCACCGTCAAGCTGTTTTCCCACTCTTCGCGCGAAGAGGCCTATGCCCGGGATTCCATGGATGGGTTTCTGGACACGGTTTACAAGCAGATGCGTATCGCCAGCATTCTTAACATCACCATTCAGACCATGAATTCGGCGCTGCTTTTCGCAGTGGCTGCCATCGGGATCTCCTTGTGGATGAGCGGCGAGATCACCGCCGGCGCGGTGGCAATTCCCATAGCGCTGGTCATGCGGTTTAACGGCATGTCCCAGTGGGTGATGTGGGAGGTTTCGGCCCTGTTCGAGAACATGGGCACGGTGCAGGACGGCATGAATTCGCTGTCCCTGCCACGGCTGGTCGAAGACCGCCGTGATGCCATGCCCATTGGTGAGGTGGCGGGAAATGTTGCCTTTGAGAAGGTCAACTTCAACTACGGTCAGACCAAAGGCATTATTTCTGACATGAGCCTGACCATACCCGCCGGACAAAAAGTGGGGCTGGTGGGCCGCTCCGGGGCCGGAAAATCGACGCTGGTCAATCTCTTGCTGCGTTTTTACGATGTGGAGGCGGGGGCAATTCTCATAGACGGCAAGGATATCAGCGCCGTGACCCAGGACAGCTTGCGCGCCTGCATCGCCATGGTCACCCAGGACACCTCCCTGCTGCACCGTTCCGTGCGTGACAACATTCTTTATGGCCGGCCCGATGCCACCGACGCGGAAATGTTTGGCGCTGCCAGAAAAGCCGAAGCCCATGAATTTATCCTCGAACTTGAGGATGGCAAGGGGCGCAAGGGCTATGAGGCCCATGTGGGCGAACGGGGGGTAAAACTGTCCGGGGGCCAGCGCCAGCGTATTGCCATTGCCCGGGTGATCTTAAAAGACGCGCCGATTCTGGTGCTGGACGAGGCGACCTCGGCCCTCGACAGTGAGGTGGAAGCGGCCATTCAGAGCCAGCTTGCCGATCTGATGGGGGACAAGACCGTCATCGCCATTGCCCACCGGCTATCCACCATAGCGGCCATGGACCGGCTGGTGGTCCTTGATGAGGGAAAAATCATCGAAGACGGAACCCATGAAGAACTCCTGGCCCGCAATGGCGCCTACGCAAGGTTGTGGCAACGCCAGTCCGGCGGCTTTTTGAACGTGCAAACCGATGCCGCCCAGTAAAGAGGTGGGGGGTCTTTTTTACCTCACGGGCCGTACCGCATTTGCCACGACGCGCTAACACCGCGCTGTGCCAAATGCTGGCCCTCCGGCGGGGCGGCGCTTGCGCCGGCTCGCGTTGAAGCTCGCTGAACTCTTTTTTGTCTCACGGCCTATTCGGTGCTGCGCACCGGGCCTGCGACGGCGCGGCCTGTTCGGCCGGCTCGCGTTGAAGCTCGCTGAACTCGGGGCCTGAGATAAAGCTCGCCCTTGGCGTCATTGCGAGGCGCGCAAGCAACGAAGCAATCCAATCTCGTGAAGAAATCAAACTGGATTGCCGCGCGCCCTTGCAGTTCGCTCGCAATGACGAACAGGAAAATGGGGCTCCTGTTAAAGTCACACCGTCCCGGCCTTGAGCCGGGACCTCATCGCAAATAGAACGAGACCCCGGATCAAGTCGGGAATTATCACCTTGACTGAACAAGAACCGATACCTATATTTGTGGCCATAGGAGATTACCCGATGACCACCATTGATCTTACGAACGCTATTTTCACTGATATTGGCGCGGCGCGAAGCCACTTTGAAGCCATTCGCTGGCCTGATGGTGCTTACTGCCCGTTCTGTGGCCAGTCGGAAACAGTCAAACCGCTCGGCGGCAAGTCTATGGGGCCAGGCTGGTATCATTGCAAGGATTGCAGGCGCAAATTTACGGCGCAGGTCGGCACGATCTACGAGCGCTCGCACATCCCTATGACTAAGTGGCTTTTGGCAACGCACTTGATGTGCGCCAGCAAGAAAGGCATTTCTGCGCACCACCTTCATCGCATGCTGGGACTTCCGTACAAGACAGCGTGGTTTATGGCTCATCGTATTCGCGAAGGCATGCGCGAACTGAACCCTGCTTCCGGTTCCATGGGTGGCGAAGGCAAGACGGTTGAGGCCGATGAAACATTTATCGGCGGCAAGGAAAAGAACCGGCATAGGAGCCAGCGGGCTAAATCGCGCCTTGGCGGTAGCTGGGGCAAGGAAACCGTATTCTCGCTTGTCGAACGCAAGGGCCGTGTTCGTTCTGTCCACACACCAAGCGTTACCGCTGCTACGCTGCGCCCGATCCTTGTGAAACAGTTGGAAGCCAACACAAAGCTTTATACTGACGATGCTGGGCAGTACCGTCATATGCATCGTGACTTTGACCATAAAATCGTCAACGACGGCGCGGGAGAATACGTGCGCGGCGACGCCCATACCAATACAGTCGAGGGTTATTTTTCGGTTTTGAAGCGCGGCATCATGGGCACCTATCATCATGTCAGCGCGCAGCACCTAAAGCG
>JAADFY010000085.1 GCA_013152625.1 Alphaproteobacteria bacterium | reverse complement strand
AGCCGCCTTTAACTTTGACTCAGAGCACAGCGAGCTTCAACGCGAGCCGGCGCAAGCGCCGCCCCGCCGGAGGGTCAGTATCCAACATAGCGAACAGCATCATGTTGGATGCGGTGCGACCCGTGAGGCAATAGATGGAGCGGGTAGCGAGAATCGAACTCGCATATTCAGCTTGGAAGGCTGCTGCTCTACCATTGAGCTATACCCGCGCCGGGAACGGGGCTTGCCCGTCTCGGCATTGTTGTCTGCCTGTGCGGCTGGTGGAGGGGGTTGGATTCGAACCAACGTACGCTAAGCGGCCAGATTTACAGTCTGGTGGATTTAACCACTCTCCCACCCCTCCAAACCGTTGCTTGCGATCCGGCGAGCCAACATGGACAACGAAGAGATTTCCCCCGTCGCCAACGGTGCGGTTTATGCTCACCCTGCCCTGTTAAGTCAACCGCAATCACCCCGGGGCACCGGCACATTGCGTTAAAGGACAGTTGCATGGCTGCCCCAATGGGTTATGACCTCGGTTTCAACCAGCCAACCCAAAAATGCAAAACCACCCATGAGCAAGAACAAATTCCCTCCCCGCCGCCGGTCGGCCCCGGATGCCGCTGCCGCGCCGCTTTATATTTATGGCCTGCATCCGGTGCGTGCCGCGCTGGATAATGGCGCCCGTACAAAAATAAAGCTGCTGGCCACCAGAAACGCGCTTGACCGGCTGGAAGAGGGCGGACCGACAGGCGATGTCGCGGTCGCCATCGTTGCCCCAAAAAAACTCGATGTTCTGCTCGGGGCGGATGCGGTCCATCAAGGCGTGGCCCTTGAGGTTGCGCCCCTGGCGCACAAGAAACTGGACGATCTGGCTGCGGCATCGCTGGTGGTGGTCCTCGATCAGATCACCGACCCCCATAATGTCGGCGCCATTGCTCGCACGGCATGCGCTTTTGGCGCCGACGCCCTGATTAGCACCGCCCGCCATTCGCCCCGGGAAACCGGCGTTCTGGCCAAATCGGCTTCAGGGGCGCTGGATTTGCTGAATTTTATTGAGGTGCCAAATCTCGGGCAGGCCCTTACCGACCTCAAGGCCCTGGATTTTTGCTGTCTGGGATTTGATTCAGAGGCGCCTTCGCCCCTGGTCCTGCCGCTTGCCTACCCCAAACTGGCTCTGGTTCTGGGGGCGGAAGGCAAGGGACTGCGCCGCAAAACCCGCGCCCTGTGTGACCTGATGGTTCATCTGGAAATGCCTGGCCCCATAAAAAGCCTGAACGTGTCCAATGCCGCCGCTATCGCTTTGTTTGCAGCAACCGGGAGCCGGCGCTAAAGCCCTTCAAGATCGAAGTCGAGAATGGCCATCTGGAACATATAGGACTGATCCCCGTCGTCATCATCAAGATAGATCAGCCCTAAAAATTCGTCGCCCACATAAACTTCCACCGAATCGTCCTGGCGGTTCCGGGGACGCACATCGATCTGGCGGTTGTCGAACTTCATTTGCAGGTATTTTTGAAGTTTCATGATATCGGTATGTTGCAAAAAAGTTCTCCCGAAGTCCCATGCAATAGTCTGAACGGGTTTAGCGACCGACGACCGGTCTGGCCAGCCCAGAATTGCCGGCAGGCCAAAACTTCCACCACTCAATCGTCGTAGGTGACAATCATCTGGTCCATGACCACGGCGGGCTGGGCACATCCGGCCTCGCCGACGATTTTCGCCGGCACCCCCGCAACCGTCGAATTGGGCGGCACATCGCGCAAAACCACCGACCCCGCCGCCACCCTCGAGCAGGTCCCCACCGTGATGTTGCCCAGGATTTTTGCCCCGGCGCCGATCAGAACCCCGTCGGCGATTTTGGGATGCCGGTCGCCGCCCGCCTTGCCGGTGCCGCCAAGGGTAACCGCCTGCAGGATCGACACATGATCGCCGATGACCGCTGTTTCCCCCACCACAACCCCGGTGCCGTGATCGAGCATGATGCCCTGGCCGATCCGGGCCGCCGGGTTGATATCGACCTGAAAAATCTGACTGGCCCGGCTTTGGAGATAAAGCGCCATATCGTGCCTTCCCAGCCGGTAAAGCGCATGGGCAAACCGGTGATTCTGAATGGCCTGAAAGCCCTTGAAATACAACAGCGGCGTGATTGCCCGGTGGCAGGCCGGATCCCGCTCAAGGGTGGCCACAAGGTCGGTTCGCGCCCGTTTGCCAATCGCCGGATCGGCCTCCAGCGCGTCGCGCATCGCCTTGCCGATCAAATCGGCAGATAGATCCGTATGGGCCAGCCGCTCCGAGAGCCGATGGATGAGGGCCGCTTCAAAACTGTCCTGGTTGAGCACCGAGCCCACCACAAGCTTGGCCAGCAGCGGTTCGACGGCCAGCACGGCTTCCGCCTCATCGCGCACCCGTTGCCAGACCGGATCAACCGATTGCACCGTTTTGTGCCGTTCGCCTGTCTTGCCCATAGCTGTCTCCGTTTTGCGCTTAGCGTAACATCCCGGTTCATCGTTTAATACCGATAAAAGCGCCCTTTGTGTGGGATTGCGCTTCAGGTTGGTAAATTTTTCGCCAGAAAATCCAGCGTTACCTGCTTGAACTGCTTGTCGCCGGTGGCCCGCATATGGTCACGACCGGATATAATTGCCGCTTCTCCCCGGGGCAGGAGCGCCGCCAGCGCCACCGGATCACCACCGATTGTGTCATGAGAACCCACCGCGACAAGAGCCGGAATATCGATCGCTCCCAGCGCTTTTTCGGAAATGGGCTGCCGGGAGGCGGCCATGCAGGCGGCAAGGGCTTTCAGGTCGGAGCCGGTATGTTCGGCAAACGCGCGAAACATGCGCCCTCCGGCATGGGTGACATCGGCCAGCGCCGGCGCTTCCAGCGCTTTAATGATCGGCGCCGGATCGCCGGTCCCGCGCACCATATTAATGCCCAGACCGCCAAAAATTATCGCCCGGAACCGGGCCGGTTCGTTCAAAGCGGCAAATGCCGATATTCGCGCGCCCATGGAATAGCCCAGCAGCGCCGCGTCATTGAGGCCCAGATGATGGGCCAGATTGATCACATCTTTGGCCATGAGCGGCGCGCCATAGTCGGCGGGGTCGTGGGATTTTTCGCTTTTGCCATGGCCGCGATTGTCCAGCGCGATAACCCGGTGCCCGGCGTCAACCAGCGCGCCAACCCAACCCGTTTGCACCCAGTTCACCTCCAGATTGGAGGCAAACCCGTGCACCAGCACCACCGGCGGACCGGCGCCGAACTCGGCAAAATGAATGTCAAACTGGCCTGATTTGAAAAACGCCAGATTCTCGCCCCCTGGCCGATAACGCACCCCACCAGATAATAGCTCGAACAGGGGGTGACAAGGCGCCCGGCCCCAAGATATTGTCCGCTCCTATTCGGCACTTCGGTTCGGACACAGGGGAACGGTCAATGGCGGACGGGGCAACTCCGAGGTTTCACAATTCCGACGGACTGAGCCACATTGAAATCGGCGCCCGCAAATTCGAGTGTATTGGCGCCCTGCCCCCCCACGATCACCCCCATGTCTTTCTCGATATGGGCGGCGAAAACGAAATCGTGTGCCCCTACTGCTCCACCCATTTTATTCACACCAGCGCCCGGCCCGACACCGTATCTCTGCCCGCAGACGCGGCCAATCCCCCCGCCGCCAGATACGACCCGCCGTCGCCATAGCGGCCCGGCGAGAGACACCCCCGATGGCGCCCGCCACTGACCCGGAGCGTACCGTCTATATTGCCGGTGCCGGCATTGCCGGGCTGACCCTTGCCCTGTGCCTGGCAAAGTTCGGTTTTACTGTTGTCGTCCTGGAGCGGGAAAAAGCACCATTGCCATTTGGTGCCGGGCTGCAGATCAGTTCCAATGCCCGCTATATTCTGAACCTTTTAGGGCTCGACAAGGCGGTCAGCCGGGCCAGCTTTGAGCCCGAAGCCCTCGACATATATCCCTTTGGCCGCCCCACCCCCATCCAGTCCTTGCGATTTGGCCAGACCGCTTTGCGCCGTTACGGGGTGCCCTATGCCACCATGCACCGGGCCGATCTGGCCGAGGTGTTGCTAACCGCTGCCAAACAGCACACCTCGATTGCCCTGTATTACGGGGTTGGCGACACGGAGATTGTCGAGCACTCACTGGGAATTTCCGCCCAGGTGCAACTGGCCGACCATACCTTGCGCACGGTGCGCCCCTTTGCTTTCATTGGCGCGGATGGCGTCCATTCCCACACCCGGACCAGGCTGCTGAACGGCCCGCCTGCCCGCTATACCGGTCTGGTAGCGTGGCGGGCACTGGTGCCCAGAGGCGTGCTGGAAAATCTGGTGGCCCCGGATCGCACCAGTTTGATGTTCGGGCCGGGCACCCATATCGTCATTTACCCCCTGCCCGCCCATGAAAAATTCAACGTGGTCATGTTTACAAAGGTGGCAAAAAAACACCTGGGAGACGCTAAACGCATGGGCCACCCAAGGCTCGACAGATATTATGTCAGGCGGTGCGAACTGGTTCGCACCCTGTTTTCAGCCATTGGTGACAATTGGACCACATGGCCGCTAAACGCGGTGCAAACGGACACCTGGTACCGCGGGCCGGTTGGCCTGATCGGCGACGCCGCCCATGCCATGCTGCCCTTTCAGGCCCAGGGCGCTGCCATGGCCATCGAAGACGCTGCCCTGCTCGCCAGCGAACTCCACCGGGCCGCAAAACCCCACACCGCTTTTTCCCGGTACGAGGCTCTGCGCCGGCCCCGGGTGGAGCGGGTCGCCCGAATTTCGGCCCGCAACGGCACGATATTTCATTTGCCCGGGCCCCTGTGTTACGCCCGGGACCGGGTGGTTGCCGGGCGCAACCCGGTCACCCATTTTTCATCCCTGGACTGGCTTTATGCCTATGACCCGTTCGGTGTGGCGAAAAACACGTCATAATGCCCCGCACAACTGCCTTGCGTTTAATGCGCCCGGTGTCTAACCCTCACTTTTGAATAGGGATCGATAAGCCCGTGGCAATCAAATCGCGCCAGGCGCTGGTCTTTATTCTCATTACCGTTCTCATTGATGTGCTGGGTCTGGGAATTATCATTCCGGTGCTGCCCCACCTGATCGAGGAACTTATTGCCTTGCGCCCCAATGTGGAGGGCACATTGGCCCAGGCCGCGGTCTGGGGCGGCGTTTTGCTGTTTGTATACGCCCTCATGCAATTTCTGTTTTCTCCGGTCCTCGGCAACCTCTCGGATCGCTTTGGCCGGCGCCCGGTGTTGCTGATTTCGTTGTTGGGGCTTTCATTCGACTATTTGCTGATGGCCCTGGCCCCCACCATTGCCCTGTTGTTTGTCGGACGGGTTCTTTCGGGCATTTTAGGCGCTTCGCTGGCCACAGCCGCCGCCTATATCGCCGATATTTCCGCACCGGAAGACCGCACCCGCAATTTTGGCTATATCGGCGCCGCCGTTGGCGTTGGCTTTATTTTCGGCCCTGTCATTGGTGGTCAACTGGGCGAACTCGGGCCCCGGATGCCGTTTTACGCCGCTGCGATCATTGCGTTTCTCAATTTTGTTTACGGATATTTCGTGCTCCCTGAAAGCCTTTCAAAGCGCAAACGGCGTCGCTTTGAATTCAAGCGGGCCAATCCGCTGGGCACCCTTTTGTCTTTGAAAAAATACCCGTTCGTTTTGATGTTTTTGTTCACAATGTTGCTGTTTTCCCTGGCCAATCAGGTCTATCCCAGCATCTGGAATTTTTTCACCATCGAACAGTTCGACTGGACGCCGGGCCAGGTTGGTCTGTCGCTTGGGGCATTTGGCGCCATGGTGGCGCTTGTCCAGGGGCTTCTTGTCGGCCCGACCATGAAACAGATCGGCGGCTTTTACACCGCCCTTGTCGGGTTGATCCTGTCGGCGGTTGGCATGTTTGGCCTTGCCCTGATCGGCTCCGCTGCCGGGTTGTACGGCTTTTTAATCCCGGCGGCACTTGGTGGCCTGTTTGTGCCCGGCATTACCGGGCTGATGGCCAACCGGGTGCCCGATAACGCCCAAGGCGAGCTTCAGGGGGCGATCAATGCGGTCAATTCCATTGCCGCCATTATGGGGCCACTGGCCGCCACCCAGTTGTTTGCATTCTATACCAGCTCCGCCAGCGCACCGGGATATTTTCCCGGCGTCCCGTTTCTGGCCGGCGGCATTTTGATCGCAGCAGCCACCGGATTACTCATTTACATCGGTGTACTGCTGGTGGCCCAGGGCGAGAAAATCGGACCGGACCGGACCGGAACAAAAAACCCAACAGCGAAAAGACCACCATTGTCTAACGCTTAGTTATCCCGGCGCAGGGCGCTTTCATGCCAGCGGCGCAAAGCAAGATGGGAAATCAGGCTGGTGGCACCATAAATGGCCACACCGGCAATGCTGAGCAGCACCAGCGCGGCAAACAGCCGGGGAATGTTCAGCCGGTACTGGGCCTCCAGAATGCGAAAAGCCAGCCCCGAAC
>JAADFY010000084.1 GCA_013152625.1 Alphaproteobacteria bacterium | reverse complement strand
TGCAGCGTTCAGAAGGTGGCGGCCTTGGCATGGGCGGCGGCGGCGGTGGCGGGCTTGTCAGTGTGCGTGGATCCGCAAGTTTGCTGACCCGGACCACAGGCATACTGGCCGCCCTGTTTTTTGCCACCTCCATCGGCATGACTGTCATTTCACAGGTGGATCGCGCCTCGGACAGCATTCTCGATCAGGTCGAGCAGGGTGCAAACAACAGCGTTCTGGATGCGCTTAATGCACTTCAGCCGGATGGGGCAACTTCGGGTGCCGGGGCGCCTGCACCAGATCAGCCGGCGGATCCGGCCAGTTCCCTGCCGGTCCCCGGAGTTCAGAGCCCGGCGGAACCGGCAACGCCTGCGCTTCCAACTCAATAGGCCAGGCAACCGGCTCGGATATGGCATAAACCAAAGGACTGGTTCGGGGTGGCACGCTATATTTTCATTACCGGCGGCGTGGTGTCTTCGCTTGGCAAGGGGTTGGCATCGGCAGCGCTGGGCGCCCTGCTTCAGGCCCGGGGCTACACGGTCCGCCTGCGCAAACTCGATCCGTATATCAATGTGGATCCGGGCACCATGAGCCCCTATCAGCACGGGGAGGTGTTCGTGACCGATGACGGGGCGGAAACCGATCTCGATCTTGGCCATTATGAGCGCTTTACCGGCCGGTCGGCGGTGGGGCGGGACAATATTACCACCGGGCGGATATATTCCGACATTATCGCCAAGGAGCGGCGGGGGGATTTTCTGGGGGCCACGGTGCAGGTTGTCCCCCATGTCACCGACGAGATCATGGCTTTCATCGGGGAAGGCAACGAGGAATACGATTTCGTGCTGTGCGAAATCGGCGGCACGGTCGGGGATATCGAGGGGTTGCCGTTTTTCGAGGCGATCCGCCAGTTCGGCAATCGGGTTCCCCGGGGCGACGCGATCTATATTCATCTTACCCTGATGCCGTTTATCAAGGCGGCGGGGGAACTCAAAACCAAACCCACCCAGCACTCGGTCAAGGAACTGCGCTCCATCGGCATTCAGCCCGATATTTTACTTGTGCGCTGTGACCGAACCATTCCAGCCTCTGAAAAACGCAAATTGAGCCTTTTTTGCAATGTGCGCGAGAGCGCGGTCATTCAGGCGCTGGATGTCAAATCCATTTATGATGTGCCGGTGGCCTATCACGCGGAGGGACTGGACGGCGAGGTTCTGACAGCCTTTGGCATAAATGATGCCCCGCCGCCGGATCTGACGCGCTGGGAGGCGATTTCCGAGGCTGTTCATCACCCTGAGGGTGTGGTCAATATTGCGGTGGTCGGCAAATATACCGGCCTTCTGGATGCGTATAAATCCCTGTCTGAGGCCCTGACCCACGGGGGTATAGCCAACCGGGTCAAGGTCAATATGCAATGGATAGATGCGGAGGTTTTCGAGCACGACGATCCCGCCCCCTATCTGGAAAATGTCCATGGCATTTTGGTGCCGGGCGGTTTTGGCGAGCGCGGTTCGGCGGGCAAGATCGAAGCGGCCCAGTTTGCCCGGCTGCGGGGTGTGCCTTTTTTCGGCATTTGTTTTGGCATGCAGATGGCGTGCATCGAGGCGGCGCGCAATACCGCCGGAATACCTGATGCCGGCACCACGGAGTTCGGCCCGGTCAATGAGCCGGTGGTGGGGCTGTTGACCGAGTGGGCCCGGGGCGATGGGCGCGAAGTGCGGAGTGAAAATGCGGACAAGGGGGCGACCATGCGGCTGGGCGCCTATCCTGCCGAGCTGGTGCGCGGCTCCCGGGTGGCCGACATTTACGGCGACACGCAGATATCCGAGCGCCACCGGCACCGGTTTGAGGTCAATATGAAGTACCGGCTGGTGCTGGAGACAAACGGGTTGTTGTTTTCCGGCCTGTCGCCGGACGGGGAATTGCCGGAAATCATAGAACGGACCGATCATCCGTGGTTTATCGGGGTGCAGTTTCACCCTGAACTCAAATCCCGGCCGTTCGACCCCCACCCCCTGTTTGCCTCGTTCATAAGCGCCGCCGTGGAGCAGTCCCGGCTGGTTTAAGCCAGTCCGCTCAGGTCAATCGCTTTATTTTTGCCCCGCACCGGTTTATCAAGCCGGGACTACCTTGATGTCCGCGCCAGATGGGCGAGGAGAAATGGAAGACCTGCCCCCATGTCCGCCATAATTGATGTCAGCGGCCGTCAGATTTTTGATAGCCGCGGCAATCCCACCGTCGAAGTCGATGTCACCCTGGATGACGGCAGTTTTGGCCGGGCCGCGGTTCCTTCAGGGGCTTCCACGGGTGCCCATGAGGCGGTGGAACTGCGCGATGGTGGCAACCGCTACATGGGGCGGGGCGTACTGGGCGCGGTGGAAAATGTGGGCGGTGAGATCCATGGCGCTCTGGTGGGGCTCGATGCCCTCGACCAGCGCACCATCGACCAGACCATGATCGAGCTTGATGGCACCCCGAACAAATCCCGTCTGGGCGCCAACGCCATTCTCGGGGTATCGCTGGCGGTGGCCAAAGCGGCGGCGGAAAGCTCCATGCTGCCTCTTTATCGCTATCTTGGCGGACCCAACGCCCATGTTCTGCCGGTGCCGATGATGAACATCATCAATGGCGGCGCCCATGCGGACAATGCCATCGACATTCAGGAATTCATGATCGTGCCCGTGGGGGCGACGAATTTTGCCGACGCGGTGCGGATCGGCAGCGAAATTTTTCACAATCTGAAAAAAATGCTGGCCGCCGACGGATATTCGACATCGGTGGGAGACGAGGGCGGGTTCGCCCCTAATTTAAGCTCCACAGACGAAGCGCTGGGGTTTATTCTCAAAGCCATTGAAAAGGCGGGGTGCACCCCCGGCGATGATGTGGTGCTGGCCCTGGACTGCGCCGCATCGGAATATTTCAAAAACTCGAAATATGAAATGGCCGGGGAAGGGGTTTCCCTGAATTCCACCGAGAACGCGCGCTATCTCGAAGACCTTTCCTCCCGTTATCCCATTGTTTCCATTGAAGATGGCATGGACGAGGATGATTGGGAGGGGTGGAAAATCCTTACAGATGCCATTGGCTCGAAATGCCAGCTGGTGGGGGACGATCTGTTCGTGACCAACTCGGAGCGGCTGCGCTCGGGAATTGAGATGGGTGTGGCAAATTCGATCCTGATCAAAGTCAACCAGATCGGAACTTTAACCGAAACCATCGATGCGGTGGATACTGCCCATCGGGCGGGTTATAGTTCGGTCATGTCCCACCGTTCGGGGGAAACTGAAGATTCCACCATCGCCGACCTTGTGGTTGCCCTGAATTGCGGGCAGACAAAGATCGGCTCGCTTTCACGATCCGAGCGGTTGGCAAAATACAATCAGCTGATTCGCATTGAGGAAAACCTGGGCAGTGCCGGGCGCTTTGCCGGGCGGAGTGTGTTCAGGGCGGAAAAAGACAACGGGTAGTTTGGGTTGATATGGGGACCGGAAATTGAAAAAACCGGGCGTGCAGGAGAAACAGGAAATGTGGGTATTGGCAATAAATCGGGGCGGCGTCGGGCTGGCGCTGGGGGCGGCCATGGCGGTGGCTTTGACAGGGCCGGCGCAGGCTCAGTGGGTAACCGAGGTTCAGACCGGAAATGAAGGGGTCGTGCTGGCCACCATGAGCGGTACAATCAACGATGATGCCGATTTGGTCGTTCAGTGCACCAACACAGGCAAGGCGGCCCTGGCGCTGATCCTGGCCGATAATATCACCAAGCGCAATTCCGATGATGGCAGTGCGACCCTGACCATAAAATCCGATTCCGGGGATGCCTTTACCGGTTCGGCCAACATCTTGCGCAACAACAAGAATTTCGTTGCAATCAACTGGACCGGGTTGTCGCAGATCCCGGATATTGTCCATGATATCTTAGATGCCCAAAAGACCATCGAGGTGGCGTTCACGGTGGAGGCGGGAACCAACAGCGGCCGCTTTGAAATCAGCGCCGCCGGGTCAACCGATGCCGCGCGCACGATTGAAACGGTCTGTTTTGGCAAAGGGGCGAGCGAAGATAGCGGGATCACACCGCCGCCACGCAACTAATTTCAGTCCCAAACCCATGATACCTCTCCGCAAGGGGGGAGGGGAACCCGGTGGAACGCTGGCCGGAACGGCGCGGTGGGGGCCCGGCAGTAACCCTTGGCTAACCAGCTTTGGATAGACTGGGCGTCCGTTGAATGAACTTTTCCGGCAATTTTCATGCCCACCCGTCAAAAGCGACCGTCTATTTTTAACGCTCTGGCGTTGACCTCTGTGCTGCTGGCCCTGCTGGCCTATCTCGGTTTTAACGCCCTGGCCGGGCGATACGGAATCGAGAACCAGCGCACCATGCAGGCACGGCTGGTGGAATTGCAGGTGAAAGACAAATCACTGGACGTTGAGATCGATCGGTTTCAACGGCGGATCGCCCTGTTTGACCCCGCGCGGCTCGATCCGGACATTCTGACCGAGCGGGCCCGCTCGCTGCTGGGCATGGCAAAGCCGGGGCAGGTGATCGTTCAATTGTCCAATGGTAACTTGAATTAAGTTAAACATTAACGTCAACTAAAAATCAGTTAAGCGCATTGTATCAATGTATTCCGTCGGTTAGGTCCGGTATTGCGACAAACGCAGGGATTTGCCCATTTCGCGCTTTGGGCTAGACTGACCCGCTGATGCCAACCGAGATTTCTTTCATTTGCCCTGGAGGCTTTATTGGCCCGAAAACCATCCACCGGATCCAAACCGGCAAAATCGAAATTGGTAAAAGCTGAAGCCGCGCCCCGCACCGGCGCTGTCAATGCGGCCAGTTCCAAGACAGCCAGTTCCAAGACGGCCAGCTCAAAAGCCAAACCGGTTTCCACCAAGACCGCACGGGCGGCCGGGAGCGCTTCGGTGTCCACCGGGTCCAATGTTCCGCAGTTTTCCCGGGAACAGGAGTTTGCCGCCTTGAAAGACATGTTGCTGATCCGGCGATTTGAGGAAAAAGCGGGACAGATGTACGGCATGGGCCTGATCGGCGGGTTTTGCCACCTTTATATCGGGCAGGAAGCGGTGGTGACCGGGGTCAACATGGCCTCAACCGAGGGTGATTCTTCAATTACCGGCTATCGCGATCACGGGCATATGCTGGTGATCGGCATGGACCCCAAAGGGGTGATGGCGGAGTTGACGGGGCGGGCCGACGGCCTTTCGGGCGGCAAGGGCGGCTCCATGCATATGTTTTCCGCCGACCACCGGTTTTATGGCGGTAACGGTATCGTCGGCGCTCAGGTCAGTCTGGGCACCGGGCTGGCATTTGCTGCCAAATATCGCGGTGAGGACAGCGTCAGTTTGACCTATTTTGGCGACGGGGCGGCCAATCAGGGGCAGGTTTACGAGAGTTTCAACATGGCCAGGTTGTGGCGCCTGCCGGTGGTTTATATTATCGAGAACAACAAATATGCCATGGGCACTTCCCTGGAGCGGGCGGCCGCAACCACCAATCTGTCCCAGCGGGGGCGCTCATTTGATATTCCGGGGGAGCAGGTGGACGGTATGGATGTGCGTCTGGTCAAGGACGCCGCCGAGCGGGCGATCAAACATGCGCGGTCTGGCGAAGGCCCCTATATTCTTGAAATGCTCACCTACAGATATCGCGGCCACTCCATGTCGGACCCGGCAAAATATCGCTCGAGGGAAGAGGTCCAGAGCATGCGGGCCGAGCGGGACCCGATTGAAATGGTGCGACAGCGCCTGCTGGCCAACAAGATGGCCAGCGAGGAAGAACTCAAGGCGGTGGACAAGGGGGTGCGCGAAGTGGTGACCGAAGCGGCGGATTTTGCCACCCAGAGCCCGGTGCCCGATCCATCCGAACTCTGGACCGATATTGTCGCGTGATGGACGTGCAACATGAGCGGGTTCGAGCCGGCCAATGTCGACCTGGTAGTGGGCGCCATCGCGCTGTTCGGCTGGCTGGCGGTCTGGGCCGATTTTACCGGCTGGCGCCGCCGGCGGGCCAAACTGGCCAACGAACTGGACCCCAATCGGTTGCCCTGGTGGATCTGGGCGGCCCGCCTGTTTGTGGTCGCCAGCGTTGTGTTCGCCATGGGGGCGCTCTACTGGGCCAATCAGGGAAATTTCTGACGGTGAACAAAATTACGAAAGATTGCCATTATGCCAACTGAAATTTTAATGCCGGCGTTAAGCCCGACCATGGAGGAGGGCACCTTGTCGAAATGGCTGGTGTCGGAGGGTGATCAGGTGGCTTCGGGGGATGTGATCGCGGAAATTGAAACCGACAAGGCAACCATGGAAGTCGAAGCCGTGGACGAGGGCACCATTGGCCGGCTGCTGGTGGCGGAGGGCACCGAAGGGGTCAAGGTCAATGCGGTAATTGCTGTTCTGGTGGGCGAGGGGGAAAGCGCTGACGTTGCGCTGCCTTCACCGTCACCGGCGGCAACGCCTGAGACATCGCCGGCTGCCGAACAGACAATCGAGGCGCCTGCGGTACCTTCTGTCGCGGCTGTGCCGGCCCCAGTTTTTGTACCCCTGGCCGACCCGGAT
>JAADFY010000083.1 GCA_013152625.1 Alphaproteobacteria bacterium | reverse complement strand
CTTGATCTTGGCACCGCAAAATCCGCGAGCCTTAACGGCCAGTGCGTCCCGGACCAGATCATGGGTGGAAATGTGTAACCAACCGCCTTCGGTGGAGTACATGGGCACCGAGGTTTTTGCCCCTCCGGCCATCTGGGCCAGCGGCAGGCCGACCCGTTTGCAGCGCAAATCCCACAGGGCGATGTCGATGGCGGCCAGAGCCAGGGCGGTGATGGGGCCCACCGCGGTGGCGTGGGTGGCAAAAAACAGATCGCGCCAGATGGCCTCGATTTCGGACGGGTTGCGCCCGATCAGGGCCGGAACGAGCGCTTGTTGCAACAGGGCCATGACCGAAGGGCCGCCGGTGCCAATGGTGTAGGAATAGCCGGTTCCGGTTGTTCCCTCGCTGTCGGTGATGGTTACCAGCGGAGTTTCCTGGGACACGAAAGCCTGAATGGCGTCGGTGCGCTCCACCCGGGGCGCCAGGTCAACCATGGCAATTTCAACTTTGACGATTTCGGCCATGATCAGTTCCTGAGGTTGTGGCCGCTGGCGGCATCAAAAAGGTGGGCTTTATCGATGGCCAATGAAAAATCCATTACTTCGCCGGGGGGCACCGGGCGGGGATTGAGCATTTTTGCCTGAATGTCCTTGCCGGCAAAGTTGCAAAACAGAATGGTTTCGGTGCCTAAGGGTTCGGCGATGTCCACTTTCAAACGCAACCGGCTGGAAGCGCCCGGAATGGGCATGGCATGTTCGTCGGGCATCAGGTCATCAGCGCGAAAGCCAAAGATCACTTCCTGACCCTCGGTGACCGTTCTGGCCAGATCGGCGGCGACAGGCACGGTCTGGTCGGCCTGAAAAGCGATGTGAAAGTGCCCGTCCTTTTTCACAATGCGCCCGGCGATCATGTTCATGGGCGGGGAGCCGATAAAGGTGGCCACAAAGGTGTTGACCGGGTGTTCAAACACTTCAAGGGGTGAGCCGACCTGTTCGATATAACCATCTTTCATCACCACGATGCGGTCGGCCAGGGTCATGGCTTCCACCTGATCGTGGGTGACATAAACGATGGTGGTCCTGACCGTTTGATGCAGGCGCTTGATCTCGGTGCGCATCTGAACCCGCAGTTTTGCGTCCAGGTTCGACAGGGGTTCGTCAAACAGGAACACCTGGGGGTGGCGGACAATGGCGCGGCCCATGGCAACGCGCTGCCGTTGCCCCCCCGACAATTCGGCAGGGGTGCGTTCCATGAGTTCGTCAATGCCAAGAATGGCCGCCGCCTCGTTGACCCGTTCTTCGATTACCGGTTTGGCGAGCTTTGCGATTTTTAATCCGAACCCGAGATTTTCCCGCACGGTCATGTGGGGGTAAAGCGCGTAATTCTGGAACACCATTGAAATGTCGCGCTTGCGCGGGGGCAGGTCATTGACCACCCGGTCGCCGATGAAAATCTCGCCGCCGGTGATGTCTTCCAGACCGGCGATCATGCGCAGGGTGGTGGATTTTCCGCAGCCGGAGGGGCCAACCAGCACAACAAATTCGTTGTGGGCGATGTCCAGGTTGATGCCGTGAACGACTTCGAGTTTGCCATAGTTCTTGACAACATCCCTGATGCGTATTGCAGCCATGTCCTATCCCTTTACGCCGCCGAAGGTCAGACCGGCAATGAGGTGTTTCTGGACCAGAAAGGTCAGGATCAGAGCCGGTATGATTATGATGACCGCCATGGCTGACATGCCGGCCCAGTCGATGGTGAACTGGGCGGTAAAGTCCATCAACCCCACCGGCAGGGTCTTGCTGTCGGTGGAGCGGGTCAGATTGCTGGCCAGAGCGTATTCGTTCCAGCTGGTCAGAAAAGCAAAAATGCCGGCCGAGGCAATACCCGATTTGGCCAGGGGAAATTCGATGTGCCAGAACGCCTGCCAGCGGGTGCAGCCATCCACCTGGGCGGCCTCGGACATTTCCTTGGGGATCTGGCGGAAAAACCCGTCAATGAGCCAGATGGTGAACGGCACGTTCAGCGCCACATAGACAATGATCAGGCCCAGTTTGGCGTCGATGAGGCCAAGACGGCTCCAAATGATAAAGATCGGCAGGGACAAGGCGATGCCGGGCACCGTGCGCGACAACATGAGGCCAAGGAATATCTTGTTCTTGAATTTGAACCGGTAGCGGGCAAAGGCATAGCCCCCCGACATGCCGATGAGCAGGGCAATGACGGTGCTCGTTGAGGCAATGATCAGGGAATTGGCAAAATATGCCGGGACCGGGATGGCGATCTGTTCGGCGCCAAACCCGAAGATCTTGGCAAAGTTGGTCCAGCCCGGATCCTGGGGTATCCAGATCGCCGGTTTGGCCAGCACCTCCCGGTTGGGGCGAAAGGCGGTCAGCACCACCCACAGGCCGGGCACCGAAATGATCAGCATGAGCACAAAGGTCAAAAACCAGGTGACGATCTTGCCGATGCGTTTTTTCAACACGCGGTCCATCAGTCGGCCCCTCCCATGTATTTGCGGGCCGCGATCAGCTTGGTGAAGAAATAGTAGGTAAAGGCGATGGACAGGAGGATCGAGATATAGGCCATGGCGTTGGCCTGGCCCATTCGGGCATTGTCGTAGCCAACCCGGGCAATCAGTGTCCATAAAAGCTCGGTCCGGCCGGCCGGGCCGCCGCCGGTCATCACATCGACAATGTCATAGGCGCGGGCCACATCCAGGGACCGGATGGTCATGGCGATAAAGGCAAAGGGCATCAAAAAGGGCAGGGTGATGTGGCGAAACACCTGCCAGGGGTTGCACCCGTCGACCCGGGCCGCCTCCAGCGGATCCCGGGGCATCGCAAACAGGCCGGCCAGCAGCAGGATGGCAAACACCGATGTGCTCATCCAGATCTCGGCAAAAAGGATCGAGAACATGGCCAGATATTTGTCCACCAGCCAGGGAATGGCGCCCTCGCTGAGCCCGAGGGCCTGCAATGCGTTGTTGAGGATGCCGATATTGTCGTTGAAGATGAATTTGAACTGATAGCCCACCAGAATGGGCGAAAACATCATGGGAAACATCATCATGGTGCGCAACGCGCGCTGGCCCCAGGTGATGCGGTTGATCAACAGCGCAATGCCCAGGCCAAGCAGAAACTCAAGATTAAGGGCGATGGTGAGGAACAAAACGGTGCGGCCAAAGGCGGCCCAGAAGTTCTTGTCGGCGAAAATGCGCTGGTAATTTTGAAAACCAACCCACTGATAAAGGGTTTCAGGCTTGATCAGCCGATAGCCGGTAAAGCTGGTGTAAAACGAGAAGAGCAGGGGCAGCAACACCACAAACAAGATCACCAAAATGGCCGGAGACAACAGCAAAAAGGGAGTCAGATTCCGCCTGCGCCTTCTTCTGGGCCGGATGTTTGCGGTACTGGCGACGTCAGCCTGGGTCATTCCTGCCTCGGGTGGAAAAGGGGATGTTCAGAGGGGCGGCGAACGCCGTTTTGTGCCGCCCCTCCGGGTTTGTGAGAGCTGTCGGGTCGCTTTACAGGCGCCCGGCGTCTTCCATGATAATACGCGCTTTGCCAGCCGCTTCATCCAGGGCTTCCTGAGGCGTCATTTCACCGAGAATGGCAGCTTGCAGGCGCGGCCAGATCTCGTTGGACACTTCGATCCATTCCGCGATCAGGGGCGGTGTGAAAGCATCCTCGGCCATGGACTGGGCGTAGGTTTCAAACACATTGACCATGAAGTCGTTGCCGTCGGCGGCAAATTCGGCCTTGGCCTGATCCCAGACAGCGGCCCGGGTGGGCAGCAGGCCCTTGCGCGCCTCGATCATCTGGCGATCATTGGCGGTCAGGAAGGTGACGAAGGACGCGGCCGCTTCGGTGTTGTCGCAGGTAGCGGTGATGGAGAACGAATGGCTCCCCGACCAGCCCGTGCGAATGCCGGCGGAGCCGACCGGGGCGCGAACGAGCCCGATGTTACCGGCCACCTGGGAATTTTCCGGGTCGTTAAAGAACGAGGCCCAACCGGCCCAGTCCAGGTTCAGCGCCACTGTGCCCGATGCAAAACCCAGCCCGGTGTCATCCCACAAATAGTTCGGGACACCGGCCGGAACGGCCTGGGCGTCATAAAGCTCCTTGAACCATTGCACCGCCTCCACGCCGGCGGGAGAATTAAAGATCGGATTCCAGTTCTCATCGAACAGGTTGCCGCCGTTGGCCACTAAAAGTTCATAGAAGCGCCCGGTGATGGCTTCGTCCTTGCCGACGAACTGGGTGCCGTAGAATCTGGGCGGGTCGGCGAAGAACATCGCCTGATCTTTGAACTGGTCCCAGGTTTCGGGCGGGTTCAGGTCGTAACCATATTCCGCCTTGAAGCCATCCTTGTTGGCCTGATCCTCGAACAGGGACTTCTGATAGTAAAGATTGGAAATATCTGAGTGCCGCGGCAGTTGAACAAGGCGGTCGTCCACGGTGGAATTCTGCAGGGCCAGGGGCTGGAACTCGGCCAGTATGTCCTCGGCAATGACCCCGTTCAGATCGATGTAGATATTGCCGTACTGGGGGGCAAAACTGGTGTGGTTGGAGGCCACGCACCAGTCGAGGGTGCCCGCCGCGATGTCTTGCTTGATCTCGCGATCGAGTTCGAAATGGTTCTTGCGCGAAAGAACGTCGACCTTGGCGCCGGTCATTTCCTCCCATTCGCTTATTGTCGCATAAAGGGGTTCGTACTGGGCGCCGCCGATCAGTTTGACCCGCAGGGTGTAGCCTTCAAAGCTGCCATAATCGAAGTTCTCGTCGCCGGCGATGGCGGTGCCCATCAACAGGGCCGACAGGGCTACGCCTGTGGCCAGGGCCATGGTTCTTGAAAGTCTCATTCTATCCTCCGTTGGTTCGGCGCAGGTCGCGCCAAGTTCGCTGAACTGATTTGCGTGTTTTGCAATCAGGCCAGCCGTTGGTGGTCTCCCCCGACCGGCTGATCGAGGGAAAATTCCGTGCAGATTTTTTGTGTGTCGGCGCCAAGGGTCGGGGCGGCCCGATCCGATTTCAGGGTTGCGCCGTTCAGACGAAGCGGGTTGCGCAAGGAGTTCAGAAGGGGGGCGTCGGCGCGGGACAGCGCCTGGACGAGATCGAGCTGTTCAAAGGCGGGGGTGCCCATCAGGGTGGGCCAGTCCAGCACTTCGGAACACCAGATGTCGGCGGGTTGCAGAGTATTCAGCCAGGCGGCGGTGGTGCGGGTGCGAATGTGGGTGTCCAGCACGCTCTTGATGGCATCGCGCTGGCCGAGCAGGGCATCGGCATCATCAAAGAAGGGTTCCAGACCGGGACATTCCATCAGCGCGGCCAGCTTTTTCAGGTTTGGAACCATGGCGATCGCCAGATAGCCGTCGGCGGTCTGATAGACCCCGTAGGGGGCGCCCAGATAGGCATGGGCACCACTGACCGCGCTGCGTTGCGGGGGCCGTCCGCCGTCATTGAGATGGGTGGTGAGGACCTCGAACTGGAGGTCGATCATGGCTTCGAGCAGGCTGGTATCGATCCGGCAGCCGCCGCCGCGCAGCCCGCGTCCCACCAGCGCTGCCAATATGCCCTGGGTGAGGTTGTTGCCCGCCATCATGTCGGCCACGGCCAGCCCCATGGGGGTTGGCGGGTGGTCGCGGTCGCCGGTAAGCCACAACAGCCCGGACCGGGCCTGGGCCAGCAGATCCTGCCCCGGAAGATCTTTCCACGGGCCGGTTTCCCCGTAGCCTGAAATGGAGCCATAAATGATCGCCGGATTTAGCTCACGGACCGCGTCGTAGCCAAAACCGAGCTTGTCGATGACGCCGGGCCGGAAATTCTGGATCATGACATCGGCGTGGGCCAGAAGAGCGCGGATGCGGGCGCAGTCGGCAGGGTTTTTCAGATCGGCGGTAAAGCTTTGCTTGTTGCGGTTGATGGCATGAAACAGCGAATTGTCGCCGTCGATCTCGGTGTCGGACAGGTACAGATCGCGGCACAGGTCGCCGGTGCCGGGCCGTTCGATCTTGATCACCCGGGCGCCGAGGTCAGCCAGCTTGAGCCCGCAGAGGGGCCCGGACAGGAATTGACTGAAATCGATGACCAGCAAACCGTTCAGGGGGCGCTCTTTTTCCGCCAGCGTCCTCATGACCGGCTTTCCCCATAGGTGGTATCGAGGGCGGCAAGGGTGGGCGAAATATCGGCGTCGCCACGCAGGCAGGCGTGAATGAGGTGTCCGGCCCGGTCCTGAAACCCCATGTAACCGTCGTAACGGGGGCGTATCCAGGCGGTCTCCAGGGTTTTGCGGGTGTTGGTGAAAAAGTTCAGGCAGGCGCCGTTGCAGGCGGCGCTCTCCCAGGCCACAGCGTTGGCGGGCTGGCCGCCCGAACTGAAATAAAGCCCGCTCTGGCAATCCGCGCCAGCGATGAAGAAGGCATAGTCCACAGCGACATCGCGGTGCTTTGATTGGCTGGAAACCGCAATACCGGTGCCGCCCAGAACCGTGCCCGCCGGCCCCCGGTCGCCAAGGGCGGGCGCATCGGCAAACACAATGGGAAACGGGCGGTATCGGGGGCGCGAGTAATTGGTGTAGCCATAGCCAAAGGGGGCATAGGCAGGGCCAGCCCCGTCACCGCTCATCGCGTCGAGAATGC
>JAADFY010000082.1:3113-9738 GCA_013152625.1 Alphaproteobacteria bacterium | reverse complement strand
TGAACCCGTTTATCCCCACATCACGTAAAGCATACGATCCCTCCCCCACCAGATTGCCGGCAATATCGGCCAGTGAGGTGCCCGAACCGGTAAACCGGGCGCTAAGATCCGCCGTCCCGGAAAACCGCTCGCTCAACCGCGCCGAAAGGACCTCTCCAAGCTCGACCCCGGCAACCGCAATCCGCCCCGACATCTGCCGTAAAGGATCCCCCCCGCAGCACACGCGAATGTCGGCGCTCACCGCCCCGGACCCCATCGTGCCCGTAAAGCCGCGCACCCGCGCAGCGCCGCCCTCCCAATCGAGCCCGAAGGTTGCATTGGTTACCAGCGGGCCGTCCCCCGCCCGGACCGAACCGGCCGAAATATCCAGCCGCCCGGTTGACCGCGGTCCCCCGTTCCCGGCTTT
Source organism: Alphaproteobacteria bacterium (assembly GCA_013152625.1). Taxonomy (GTDB): domain Bacteria; phylum Pseudomonadota; class Alphaproteobacteria; order Rhizobiales; family Devosiaceae; genus JAADFY01. Next base: position 9,332 of record JAADFY010000082.1, on the reverse strand, counting down.
GAACGGCACCCCCGGCCACGGGCTGGCGGACAGCCCGGCATGTTCGCGATTGTCAAAGCCCGCTCCCCCGAGATAGGCGCCAAACCCGCCAATATCGAACAGGTCGAGATCGAAGGTTCCCGTCACATCCCAAACCGGTTTCGAAATATCCATTTTCGCTGACCCCGAAATGGCAGTCGGGCCGGCCCGGGCCACCAGTTCGCTAAATTCTATCTCGCCGTCTTGCCCGAATTTTACCCGGACCCGCCCTTCCATTTGCGGTACCGGCACATCCCCCAGCCGAAGAACCTGGCCGACAACACTCCCCGCATTTAATTCGACCTCCATCAGACCGTTGCCGACCATGGCGCCCGGGCCGACCGCGATCAGCGCACCGGCAAATGATATCTTTTCCGCTCCCGACTGATAGACAATTGAAGTCTCGACACTGTTGGCCAGGGTGCCTTCGGCATGCCAGCTTAATCGGGCGTCGTTATCCTCTGTCTCGCTTGAATTTGAAATGGCCAAAGGCACCAGACCCAAACCCGCCGCCAGCGCCCCCGGACCGGGCCCGTCAACGGTTAAATCCCATATCAGGGGCGCCCGCCTCGCCCGGGCCAGCCCTTCGGATAATTCCACCCGTCCCTCGGCGGCCAGATCTCCGCCCTTGGCCAAAATTTCAATTTCCCGCACCAGGCCATCCAGCGCGCCAAACCGGGCATCGATGCGCAATGGCAGGTTGATCGCGGCAATTTTTGCAATCCACGCCGGCGTTTCGTTAAGTCCGAAAAATTCGAGCAGCTGGTCGGGCTGCGCCGCTTCACCAAGATCAACCGTTACGTTCCCCAAAAGATCCGGGGCCCCAAGCGTGCCGCGCGCGGTGCCGCTGGCGATAACTTTCGCCCCCGCCACATCTCCGATCACCAGATTTTCCACAAAAAATCCCGCCTCACTCCATTCCCCTTTCAGGCTGGTATTGCCAAGGGTCTGGCCAAAGATCGATATTTGTTCCGCCCGGGCCAAAACAGCGCCACGGGGAAAACTGGCGGAAAAAGCCCGGTCCCGGACCGGGTCGGGAACCAAGGCCAGCAAAAGAGCCGACTGGCGCTCATCGAGCGAACCCAGGTCGGCCTCAACGGACAATATGGCCGCATTGCCTGAAGCGGCCTGTAACTCAAAGGAAACTTCGGTATCCCCTACGTCCAGCACCGCCCGGCCCAGCGACAACATGCCCGCCTGCACCCGCGCTTGCGCCGTTAGTTCGCCCCGGGCGCCAAAAAGAATGTTGCCGCCATCCGGTTCCCGCCATTGGCTCGCCAGTGCATCAAGCCGGGTGCTGGTGATATTCAGCTCCCCCCGCAACGCCGGCGCACCCTCGATATTGGTGGCGGTACCGGAAAAACTGACCGTGGTGTTGCCCGGCAGACGGGCGGAAAACTCCCCCACCTGCCAGCCGCCATCAAAACTTGTCGCATCAAACAGGACCCGCGAGAGTTTCAGCCCATGCAAGTCCAGTTCTGATATTTCAACACTTAAAGTGCCCGGCAACGGCGCCATGGGCAACTCCGGCAGGTCTTCAAACAAACGCAACAGTTCATAGGCCTGCTGACCTGTCTCGGTGCGCACATCCCGTGGCGCCAGCGCCACCACCCCCGCCGACACCACCGCATTAAACCCCCGGTCGGCGCCCAGCGTAAGATCAGCGCCGCCGCCAAACCGGGTTGCGGGTTGGTTTTCATCGGGCACGAAGGTAAAATTTGACAAAAGCGCCCGCGAGGCGGTCAGTGTCAGATTGCCATCCAGCACCGCATCCCCGGTGCCAAACTGACCTTGTGGCGCGCCGCCCGGCGTTTGCCGCCATTCCATCTTGCCTTCAAACCTTGGCCCGATTTCCCCCTGTTTGGTCACCCCGTCCGCGCTGATGGAAAACCGCCCGTCCACCGGGCGCAGGAACATACTGGTTCCCAGTTCGCCAAACTCATTGCGCGGCAGAACGGTGACGCGCCCCGAGTAGGCCGTGTCCTTAAACGAGCCGGTCCCTTCCAGGGAATAAGGCCCGCCAGGGGACCCCACATTCACCGTACCGGCAAAATCAATCACCTCCCAACGTTCTCCGGTTCGCCCGTCGCGCACCAGAACAGAGCCCCCCGTTATGGTCGCCTCGCGAACCGACACATTGGTGGTGGAAACGCTTTGCGGCATATGAAACGGCATCGCAAATCTTCCATCGCCGCCAATATCGAGCACCACCCGCGGGCTGACGATCTCCAGCCCGGTGACTTCATACCGGTCCCGAAAAAACTCCATGAGCGCGAAGTCGGCTTCAATTTCGTTGATCTGCGCGTCCGGATCCGCCGGGTCGCCCACCGCCACATCTGTTAGTCGCAATTTTGGCTGCGGCAGCAACGTGAACGAAATCTCGCCCCGCACCGACACCTGTGCCCCCAGCGCCTCACCGACAACCGCTTCGATCTGGGTGCGATACTGCCCCCAGTCAAAAAAGCGCGGCACCACAAACCCGGCCCCCAATACCAGGATCGCCAGAACACCCACCGCAATGTACAATCGATTGAGCACGTTTGCTCCCGTACCAGATTTTTAATGGCATCCCGTTCCCGACGGGAAAATTCTGCCCCGGGGGTAACTATGAGCCACCCGGACGCCGACGCCAAACCGTTCCGTCGCTCATGGCAATCTGAGAAAAACAATACCCGCCGGTTGCGCATATACAATTGGGCAAATGCGACCTATATTGCCAATGAGAACAAAATCAGATTCGACGCCCGGAAGTCTATCATTCAACCCCAGTCCGCTCCCCCTTCCACCGGCCCGATCACCTCGCAACTGGGCACCGGCACCCCGTCCTATCTCGACGGGTTGAACGCCGAGCAGGCCCTTGCCGTCACCTCCATTGACGGGCCGTTGCTGGTTCTGGCCGGGGCCGGCACCGGCAAAACCCGGGTGCTCATTACCCGCATTGCCCATATTCTGGCCACCCGCCGCGCCCGGGGCCAGGAAATTTTAGCGGTCACTTTTACTAACAAAGCGGCCCGGGAAATGAAAAACCGCGTGGGTGAGCTGGTGGGTCATGCGGTGGAGGGCATGCCATGGCTGGGTACCTTTCATGCCATTGGCGCGCGAATGCTGCGCTACCATGCCGAGTTGGTGGGCTTGAAATCCGATTTCACGATTTTGGACACGGACGATCAGGTCCGCCTGATCAAGCAATTGCTTGTCGCCGATAATATCGACGAAAAGCGCTGGCCGGCCCGCCAGTTGGCTCAGATGATTGACGGGTGGAAAAACCGTGGCCTTGGCCCCGACCGGATCAAAGCCGCCGATGCGGGCGATTTTGCAAACGGTCGGGCGCAAAAAATCTATACCGATTATCAGGCCCGGTTGAAAATGCTCAACGCCGCTGATTTCGGCGACCTGCTGCTGGAAAATATCAGGCTGTTCCGGGAGAACCCGGCCATTCTGGAAACCTATCAGCAACGGTTCAAATTCATTCTGGTCGACGAGTATCAGGACACCAATGTCGCTCAGTACCTGTGGCTGCGTCTGTTGGCCCAGCCCCGCAACGACACCCCCGCCAATGTCTGCGTGGTCGGCGACGACGATCAGTCGATTTATGGCTGGCGCGGCGCGGAAGTGGACAATATCTTACGCTTTGAAGCCGATTTTGCCGGCGCGAAAACCATCCGTCTGGAACGCAATTACCGCTCGACCTCGAACATTTTGCGCGCCGCCTCCCATCTCATCGCCCACAATGAGGCCCGGCTGGGCAAAACGTTGCAAACCGATGTCGGCGAAGAAGGTGAGCCCGTTTCGGTGACATCGGTGTGGGATTCCGAAGAGGAAGCCCGCCAGATCGGCGAGCAGATCGAGCAACTCCAGCGCAAGGGCGACGCCCTTAATTCCATGGCCATTCTGGTTCGCGCCTCGTTTCAGATGCGCGAGTTTGAAGAGCGCTTCATCACCCTGGGGTTAAATTACCGGGTGATCGGCGGCCCGCGGTTTTACGAGCGCCGTGAAATCCGCGACGCCCTGGCCTATTTGCGGGCCACCCACCAGGGTGCCGATGATCTCGCGTTCGAGCGAATTGTAAATGTACCCAAACGCGGACTTGGCGACGCCACAATAAAAATCCTGCACGACCACGCCCGCGCTTCGGCCATTCCCCTAATGCTATCGGCCCGCCAGTTGTGCGAAACAGAAGAACTCAAGCCCCGCCAGCGCAGCACCCTGCACGCGCTTCTGGCCCAGTTTGACGACTGGGCCATTCGGGCCGAGGCGTTGCCCCACCATGAACTGGCCGAAGCCATTCTGGACGAAAGCGGCTACACGAGAATGTGGCAGGACGACAAATCGGCCAATGCTCAGGGTCGGCTTGAGAACCTTAAGGAGCTGGTTCGCTCCATGAGTGAATTTGAAACTCTGGGCGGGTTTTTGGAACATATTTCCCTGGTTATGGAACGCGATAGCGGCGAGGCCGAGGACGCGATTTCCATCATGACCCTGCACGGGGCCAAGGGCCTCGAATTCGATAGTGTTTTTCTGCCCGGCTGGGAGGAAGGTCTGTTTCCCCATCAGCGCGCCCTGGATGAAAGCGGACGCGCCGGCCTCGAAGAAGAGCGCCGGCTGTGTTATGTGGGCATTACCCGGGCCCGCTACCGGTGCAAAATATCCCTGGCCCAGAACCGGCGCATTCATGGCCTGTGGCAGACGGCGGTCCCCTCGCGTTTTCTCGATGAATTGCCCCCCGACGCGGTGGCGGTGACCGATACGGGGTCTTCTTATGGCGGCTATAATTATGGCGGCCGGCAGACAGCATCGCGTTTTGACAAAACCGACCCATTTCAGAGCGTTTATCAAAGCCCCGGCTGGCGCCGCGCCCGGCGCCAGAACGCGGACAGGGGGTCAGATCCCGGGCCTCTCATCGAGGGTGAGCTTGTTGCCAGATCGGTGAATTCCGGTTCCGCCTACGGCGTTGGCCAGCGGATTTTGCATCTCAAATTCGGCTATGGCACCGTGGCCGGCGTCGAGGGCAACAAGCTGACGATTGATTTTGAAAGCGCGGGGCGAAAAAAAGTCATCGACAGTTTCGTCAAATCCGGCTGACTTCCCCCCATGTCCGTACCCGCCACCCCCACCCCGCTCACGAAAAAACAGGCCTACGCTCTGGTAGATGCCGTCATGGACAAAGAAGGGCTGGCCCTGGCCGCCTCGGCCCATGAACTGGCCTCCGGTGAATGGGTGTTTGAAGCCACCTGCACTCAAAAACCGGATTTGGATTTATTTGCCGAGATTTCAAGCAAGGTGCTCGGTGGAACGCTGGGCCTGTCCACGGAACCCTTGCCAAAAACCGACTGGGTGGAACACTCCCTGAAAAATCTCGCCCCGGTCGTTGCCGGCGGATTTTTCATTCACGGCAGCCATGACGTCCGACCGCCGGCCCCGGCCATGGTCAGCGTGCAGATCAACGCCGGACAGGCCTTTGGCACCGGCCACCATGAATCCACATCAGGCTGCCTGCGGGCCCTGGATCGGGCTATTCGCCATCAGGTGCCGAAAACCATTATTGATATCGGCACCGGTAGCGGCATTTTGGCCATTGCCGCCGCCAAACGGCTTGGCAGGCAGGTTCTTGCAACAGACAACGACCCAAAAGCGGTCCTGGTGGCTGACGAAAATGCCCGGTCAAACGGCGTTGACCATCTCGTTGAAACCCTTTTGGCAAGTTCACTTGATGACACCCGCATTGCCGCTTCGGCCCCGTTTGACTTGATAATGGCCAACATTCTGGCCGGACCGGTCATTGAAATGGCACCGCAGATCGCGAAAATGGCCGCCCCGAGGGCGACCATCATTGTTTCAGGGTTGCTCGAACGTCAGGTTTTGCGGGTCACCAGCGCCTATCTTGAAAGCGGCATGGTTTTGCGCCACCAGGCCAATTTGAACGGGTGGTCGACATTAATGTTCGAAGTTAGCGTTTGATATCGATGGTGCCTTCGGGATCGATCTGTATTTTCTTGAACCCCCCACATAGGCGCGGCCGGCTACACCGGTTAGGTTGGTTCACTCACACCAGCCATTTCTTCCACGCATGGTAAAAACACCAAACAGGCCCCCGATGCCCCCTCAATTTCAGGACTTCAGCCAACGCTCCGACCCCGCGCTTATTGAACCTCGTTTGGCCGCCCTGCGCACTGAAATGAGAAAACAGAAACTGGATGGGTT
>JAADFY010000082.1:0-3010 GCA_013152625.1 Alphaproteobacteria bacterium | reverse complement strand
GCAAGGCCGCAGCCCTGTTTGTGGACAACCGCTATATATTGCAGGCCCCTCTACAGACCGACACCGCCCATGTCTCAGTTCTTGCCCGACCGCCGCAAAATCCGGTCGCATGGCTGATTGAAAACCTCAGGCAAGGCGCAAAAATCGGTTTTGATCCCTGGCTTCACACAACCGCTGAACGCAAGGCGATGGAAAAACGCCTCGCGGGCGCCGGTCTGAAACTGGTGCGGGTGCCAAATCTGGTCGACCAGATTTGGCCCGACCGGCCGGGGCCGCCAACTGGCAAAATCACCCTGCGAACCGACAGCCAGTCCGGGCTTTCCCGCGCCGAAAAACTGGCTCAGATCGCCAAAATAATCGCTGGTCTTGGCGCCGATGCCGCCATTATCACCCTGCCCGCCTCGGTGTGCTGGTTGTTTAATATTCGCGGCACCGACATCCCCAACACCCCGGTTACCCTCGGGTTTGCCATTGTTTTTGTCTCCGGCCCGGCAGCGCTGTACCTCGCGCCCGAAAAAATCACTCCCGAAATCACCAGTGCCCTGTCAGGCGTCGCCCACCTGGCACCCCAGGCCGAGTTTGAACCGGCACTGGCAACCCTGCCGCAAGATTGCCCCCGGGTCCTTGTTGATCCCGCCACCTGCCCGGATGCCATTACAACAACCCTCGCCGGCGCCGGCGCCACCCTTATTGAAGCCCCCGACCCGATTGTCGCGCCAAAAGCCATCAAGAACCGGGCCGAAATTGCCGGGCTGCGGGTCGCCCACCGTCTGGACGGCATTGCCATGGCCCGGTTTCTCGCCTGGTTCGATACCACTGTTTCCGGCGGCAACCTCACCGAAATGGATGTGGCGCGGCAGATCGAGGCTGACCGGGCAAGGGCCAACTCCCTGGTTGATCTGTCCTTTGATACCATCGCCGGTTCGGGCCCGAACGGCGCCATCATTCACTACCGGGTCACCGAGACCTCCAACCGGACCATCGTTCCCGGCGATCTCATGCTGGTGGATAGCGGCGGCCAGTATCTTGAAGGCACCACCGACATAACCCGCACCCTGGCCACCGGCCCGGTCACCAAAGAACAGCGCACTCATTTTACACTGGTGCTAAAGGGCATGATCGGCCTTAGCCGGGCAAAATTTCCCGAAGGGATCACCGGCCAGCAACTCGATAGCCTGGCCCGTCAGCATTTGTGGGCAAAAGGCCTCGATTACGGACACGGCACCGGCCACGGGGTTGGCGCGTTTCTTGATGTTCACGAGGGACCGTGCAGCATTTCGCCCAACGCGCGCTCAGCGCTGGCCCTTAAGGCCGGCATGGTTCTGTCCAACGAACCCGGTTATTATTCAAAGGGCAAATATGGCATTCGTATCGAAAACCTCATTCACGTCACAACGGCTTCAACCGGCCCCGGCGGACAGCAAATTCTTGCCTTTGAAACCCTTACCCTGGCCCGCATTGATTTAGCGTTGATCGATATCGATCTGCTCGACGATGGCGAAAGAGCTTGGCTGAACGCCTATCACGCCCGGGTGTCTAACGAGATCGGCCCGCATGTGGAGCCAAAGGTCCGAACCTGGCTGAAAAAAGCCACCCGGGATATTTAGCCCTTAACCGACCAGCGCCAGCCACGCGATTTCGTCCAGCACCGTAACGCCAAGCGCTTGCGCTTTTTTCAGCTTGGAGCCGGCCCCCGGGCCGGCCACCAGAATATCGGTATTGCCCGAAACCGAGCCTGAAACCTTCGCCCCGGCCTGTTCGGCCATGGTTTTGGCCTCGGACCGCGACATGCGCTCAAGCGTGCCGGTAAACACCACCACCTTGCCCGCAACCGGGCTGTCGCTGCTTTGCAGTGCAACGAACGGCTTGGGCGAAACCTGTGCTAAAAGCGCATTCAGTGCCGACAGATTGCCCGGATTGGCAAAAAACGAAAATACCGAATTGGCGACCGTTTCGCCAATCCCGTCAATTTCCGAAATAACCTGCCGGTCTGCATCGCTGCCGGTGGCCGCCCGTTGCAGGGCCTCAAACGTGCCAAAAGTCCTGGCCAGCAACCCCGCCGTATTCGCCCCCACATGGCGAATGCCCAGCGCAAAAATAAACCGGTCGAGATCGGGCTTCCGCCGCGCTTCGATGGCCGCAAACAGGTTTTTGGCCGACAATTCCCCCCAGCCCTCCTGTTCCGCCAACGCCGGCCATTGCTTGCCATCCACCTCGGCCAGCCGAAAAATATCCGCGGCCTGTCTGATCCGCCCTTCCGCAAAAAACGCCGCCACCTGTTTGGCGCCCAACCCTTCAATATCCAGCCCCTTGCGCGAGACAAAATGCCTGAGCCGCTCAACGGCCTGGGCCGCGCAGATCAGTTCGCCAGTGCAGCGCCGGATCACATCCGGTTGACCGGTCTTGGTGTTGGTCTCGCGCACCGCCGGCGATCCGCATATGGGGCAAGTGGATGGAAAAACGTACTTTTTCGCTCCCTTTGGTCGCTTGTCCCTGACCACTTCAACAATTTGCGGGATCACATCGCCGGCTCGCCGCACCACCACAACGTCGCCAATCCGGATGTCCTTGCGCGCGATTTCATCCTCATTGTGCAGGGTGGCATTTTCCACCACCACCCCGCCCACGGTCACCGGTTTTAGCCGCGCCACCGGGGTCAAAGCCCCGGTCCGCCCCACCTGAATATCGATGGCCTCGAGCACGGTCGTGGCCTTTTCTGCGGGGAATTTATGAGCCAGCGCCCAGCGCGGCGCCCGCGCCACAAACCCCCAGCGCCGCTGCAATTCCAGATCGTCAAGCTTGTAGACCACCCCGTCAATGTCATAGCCCAGCGTCGCCCTTTGCGCTTCGATATGCCGGTAATGGGCAATCATTTCATCGGCTGTTTTCACCCGTTTCATCAGTGGGTTGACGACGAACCCCCAGTTTTCGAACAATTTGACCATGCCCATTTGCGTGCCCGCCGGCATGTCGCTCATTTCCCCCCACCCGTAGGCAAAAAATTTCAACT
>JAADFY010000081.1 GCA_013152625.1 Alphaproteobacteria bacterium | reverse complement strand
CCACCCCGCGAAATTAGATTTTGAGTTCCAGTCACTGTTCCCATTCCCAATGTGTACCACATATGTGTGCCACATGACAGGCCTAAGCGACTGAAAAGACTAACAAGTCATAGAATACTTGGACTTGTCGTCAGGATGGTGGAGCCGAGGGGAATCGAACCCCTGACCTCGTCATTGCGAACGACGCGCTCTCCCATCTGAGCTACGGCCCCAAAACCCGGGATTTTGCATAAACCAAGAGCACCCTTCGGGCAAGAACGTACCGGGTTCAATACCCATTACTCCGCTGCAAGCTCCTTTGTGGCGGCAATAACCAGCGGGTCGAGGCCGGGTTCGCCTTTTCTTACAAGTGCGGCTAAGGTTTTGCGAAGACGCGGCTCCCAGAACTGCGAAATGTGACCGGAAATACCGGCCAAGGCCTCTTCTTCGGGATACGCGGAAAAATATTCGGCAATCTGATTGGCCATCCGCACCACATTGGTTTCGTTCATGGGCGCAAACCGGGCTCAAACAACCGCACCCCGGCCCCCATCCGGCAGGCGATCAACAGTCCTGCCTCCCCCGCTTTTGCCAAAGCCAGATCGGAGGGCGCGGAAACGGCGGCCAGGGCCGGAACGCCCATTCTGGCCGTTTTCATAACCAGTTCAACACTGATGCGGCTGGACAAGACAACAAATCCCGCCTCGGGGTTTAACCGCTCTTTGGCCATGGCGCCGGCCAGTTTGTCCAAAGCGTTGTGGCGGCCAATGTCTTCCCGGGCGAGGCATATTTTGCCTTCGGTACTGGCAAATGCGGCTGCATGGGTGGAGCGATTGACCGCGTTGCCGGGCTGGTACCGGGGCAGGGCGCCAATTGCTTTGGCCATGATGGCCGCTGTGGGCGGCAACCCGCGAACCCGTTCAGGGCGCGGCAACGCGACCTCTATGGTATTGGCGCCGCAAATGCCACAGGCGGAACCGCCCAGTATGGAGCGGCGGCGCTTGTGCGCCCGTGCCACCCGTTCAGCCTCGATGATAATATTGACCAAAAAGCCGTTGCTGGTCTGTTCAACACGGATGCCGTCAATATCGTCGATCGAGTCGACTATGGCTTCGTTAAGGGCAAACCCCATGGCGAAATCTTCCAGATCGCCGGGGGTGAGCATCATGACCCCGAAATGCTCGCCATTGAACAGCAGGGCAACCGGGGATTCCGCCACCAGATGCCAGGGCGCTAAGGTTTCATCGCTGATTGCCCGTCGGGTCATGATATCATTGGGCTGGGTCGGCAATGGCGAGGGTACCGGGATGGCGCTGCTCATGCTCGATCTGCCAGCTTGAGGGTTCGTTGGCCGGACGGACTTCAACCGCGGTCACCTTGTATTCCGGGCAATTGGTGGCCCAGTCGGAATTCTCGGTGGTCACCACATTGGCCCCTGAAACAGGGTGATGGAACGTGGTATAAACCACCCCCTGGGGCATGCGTTCTGATATGAGGGCGGTCAGCGTCGTGGCGCCCTTGCGGCTGGCCAGAGAAAGGCGCTGACCGCTTGCAATGCCGCGCAGTTCAGCATCGTGGGGGTGGATTTCAAGCACGTCCTCTTCATGCCAGCGCACATTGTCGGTGCGCCGGGTCTGGGCCCCGACATTATACTGGCTTAAAATCCGGCCCGTGGTCAGAATGAGGGGATAGCGCCGTGTGGTGCGCTCGGTGGTGGGCACGTAGCGGGTGAGCATGAACCGGCCCTTGCCGCGCACGAACCCGCCCACATGCATGGTGGGGGTGCCGTCGGGGGCCGCGTCATTGACCGGCCATTGCATGGACCCTTCGGTATCCAGCCGCCCATGGGAGACGCGGGAAAAACTGGGGGTCAGTCGCGCAATCTCGTCCATGATGGCGGCGGCGTCAGGCCACGACATTTCATAGCCCATGGCCGAGGCCAGCCGACACACGATTTCCCATTCCGACAGGCCCGTGGCTTCCTTCATGACCGGGCGGACCCGGTTGAGGCGCCGCTCGGCGTTGGTAAAGGTGCCGTCTTTTTCCAAAAAGGCGGTGCCGGGCAAAAATACATGGGCGAAGCGGGCGGTTTCATTCAAAAACAGGTCCTGCACGATCACGCAGTCCATGGCGGCCAGCGCTTCGGTGACGTGCTGGGTGTTGGGGTCGGACTGGGCGAGATCCTCGCCCTGGATGAAAATGCCGCGAAACGATCCGTCGATGGCGGCGGCGAACATGTTGGGAATGCGTAACCCCGGCTCGGGGTCGAGTTTTAGCCCCCAGTCTTTTTCAAAAAGAGCCCGGGCAACAGCGTCCGACACATGGCGGTAACCGGGCAACTCATGGGGGAACGAACCCATGTCGCAGGCGCCTTGTACATTGTTCTGGCCGCGTAAGGGGTTGATCCCGACGCCGGGGCGCCCGATATTGCCCGTCGCCATGGCCAGATTGGCCATGGCCATGACCATGGTCGAGCCCTGAGAATGTTCGGTAACGCCAAGGCCATAATAGATCGAGCCATTTTTGGCCCGGGCAAAAAGCCGGGCGGCAGCGCGCAGGGTTTCCGCCTCGACGCCGATGACTTCCGCAAGTGCCTCAGGCGAATTTTCCGACCCGGCGACAAACTGGCGCCAGCGTCCGAAATCGGCGCCCTCGCAGCGCGTCGCGACAAAATCCTCGTCCACCAGCCCCTCGGTGACAATCACATGGGCGAGGGCGTTCATGACCGCGACATTGGTGCCGGGCATGAGGGGGATATGGTGGGTGGCCTCGATATGGGGGGAGCGCACCAGATCGATACGGCGGGGGTCAACGACAATGAGGCGCGCCCCGGCCCGCATGGCCTTTTTCATGCGCGAGGCAAAAACCGGGTGGCCATCGGTGGGGTTGGCGCCAATGAGCACCATGACATCGGTTTGTTCCACCGATTTGAAGTCTTGCGTGCCTGCCGAAGTGCCAAAGGTCTGTTTGAGGCCGTAACCGGTGGGTGAATGGCACACCCGTGCGCAGGTATCGACATTGTTGTTGCCAAAGGCGGCCCGGATCATCTTCTGAACGGCATAGACCTCTTCATTGGTACAGCGCGATGAGGTGACGCCGCCAATGGCGGCAATTCCGTGCTCGGCCTGAATGGCTTTAAGACGTTTTGCGGCAAAACCGATGGCTTCGTCCCAGGAAACCGGCTGCCAGGGGTCTGTGGTATTTTGCCGGATCATGGGCGCGGTAATTCGATCCTTGTGGGAAGCATAACCGAAAGCAAAGCGGCCTTTAACGCAACTGTGGCCCTCGTTGGCGCCGCCTGATTTCGAAGGGGTCATGCGCACCAGGGTGTCGCCTTTCAGCTCGGCCTCAAACGAGCACCCGACCCCGCAATAGGCACACGTGGTTTCCACCGATCGGGTGGGCACCCCATGCACGACAATGGCGGTTTCCTCCAGGGTGGCGGTGGGGCAGACGGCCACACAGGCGCCGCAACTGACACATTCAGAGGAGAAAAAATCGTCCAGGGACGTGCCGGCCGAAATCATCGAGGCAAAGCCGCGCCCCTGCATGGTCAGGGCAAAGGTGCCCTGGACTTCTTCGCAGGCGCGAATGCAGCGCGAGCAGGCAATGCATTTGGTGCTGTCAAACTGAAAATAGGGGTTGGAATTATCCACCGGCACCCGGGAAGCTTCATCGAAATGGTTGGCGCCATCCATGCCATACCGCACGTCGCGCAGGCCGACGACACCGGCCATGTCCTGGAGTTCGCAATCGCCATTCGCAGCACAGGTCAGGCAATCGAGGGGATGATCGGAGATGTAAAGCTCCATGACCCCCCGGCGCAGCTTTTCTAATCGCGGGGACTGGGTGACAATTTTCATGCCTTCGGTAACCGGGGTGGTGCAGGAAGCGGGGGTGCCTTTTACACCTTCGATCTCCACCAGGCACATGCGACACGACCCGAACGGTTCGAGGGTGTCGGTGGCGCACAATTTCGGGATGGGACGGTCGAGCAGGGCGGCGGCGCGCATGACCGAGGTGCCGGCGACAACGGTAATATCGAAGCCATCGACGGTCAGGGTTATCTCTGCCGCCTTCTTGCTGGCGGGGGTGCCGAAATCGGCCTGCCGGATTGAATTCATAGCCCGTTATCCTATCACAGTTTGGCGCTGGCAGCATTGGGCGCGGTTTGATCGGCGCCGGGCGATGCAAAATGGTCGGGGAACAGTTTGATCGCGGAACGCACCGGCATGGGGGTTAAACCGCCCATGGCGCAAAGGGATCCGTCCGTCATGAGCTCGCACAGGTCTTCGACCAGCAAGAGATTTTCTTTTACATTGTCTCCGGCGATGATCTTGTCCAGGGTCTCGCGGCCGCGCACGGCGCCGATCCGGCACGGGGTGCATTTTCCGCAGCTTTCAATGGCGCAAAAATCAAAGGCAAACCGGGCCATTTGCGCCATATCCACCTGGTCATCAAAGACAATGATGCCCCCGTGGCCGAGCATGGCCCCCGCCTTGGCCAATGCCTCGTAATCCATGGGCAGATCAAGCATTTCGTCATTGACATAGGCGCCTAAAGGTCCGCCCAACTGGGCGGTGGCAAAGGGCTTACCCGAGGCCGTGCCGCCGCCGAACCCCTCGATCAGATCGCGGATGGTAACCCCGAAGGCCTTTTCCACCAGGCCACCACGGGCGATATTGCCGCCAAGCTGGAAGGCCTGGGTGCCTTTGGAGCGCCCCTGCCCGTATTCGGCGTAGGCTTTGGCACCATGGGCCATAATCCAGGGAACGGCGGCCAGGGTGAGGACATTATTGACCAGGGTTGGCCGGCCAAACAGGCCGGAAATGGCGGGAATGGGCGGCTTGGCCCTCACTTCGCCGCGCTTGCCTTCCAGGCTTTCGAGCATGGAGCTTTCTTCACCGCAAATATATGCCCCGGCGCCGCGTCGCACTTCGATCTCAAAGCGGCGGCCGCAGGAACCCACATCATCGCCGAGCCAGCCCGCCGCGCTCATTTTTTCGATCGCTTTGCCCATGACGGCAATGGCGGCTGGATATTCGGAACGAAGATAAATCAGGCCCCTCTCGGCGCCAGTGGCCAGACCGGCAATGATCATGCCCTCGATAAGGCAATAGGGGTCAGCCTCCATGAGCAGCCGGTCGGCGAAGGTGCCGCTGTCCCCCTCATCGGCATTGCAGCAGATGTATTTTTCGCTCCCGGGCTGATCGGCCACGGTTTTCCATTTGATGCCGGCGGGGAAACCGGCGCCGCCGCGACCGCGCAGACCCGAGGCGGCAATGGTCTCGACAATGTCTTTCGGTGTTGCTTTGAGGGCCAGTTTCAGGCCGGCCAGCCCGCCCAACTGCTCGTAGGCTTGCAGATCAAGGGGTTCGGCCAGCCCGCAGCGGGCAAAGGTCAGGCGTTCCTGATTTTTGAGATAATCGATCTGTTCGGTGGGGCCGAGGGCTTTTGGGTGGTCAATGGCGCCGGGAGATTTGTGCGCCAACCCTGCCGCAAACAGGGCGGGCACCTCTGAAGGCAACACCGGACCAAAGGCATAACGGGTGCCTTTGTGTTCGATCTCGACGAGGGGTTCAAGCCAGAACATGCCCCGGGAGCCGTTGCGACGCACTTCAATATCGATATTTTGTTCTTGTGCCCGGGCAACAATGGCGGCAGCGACATCATCGGCCCCCACCGAAACCGCCGCGCTGTCGTTGGGGACAAAAATCACACTCATTTTTTCAAGTCCGCCAGAACACTTTGCAACCGGGCAACATCGGCCCGCCCGATCAGCGTATCCCCGATCATTGCCGCCGGGGCCAGGGCGCAGTTGCCCAGACAGTAAACCGGTTCGACCTCGACGGGTTCGCCCGCCATCGGGGCCGCCGCGAATTTGTCCGCCAGTTCTAGGGCGCCCATGGCCTGACAGGCCTCGCCCCGGCAGATTTTAACCACGGGCGCCTCGGGGGGCTGGGCGTGAAAATCAGGGTAAAAACTCATGGTGCCAAAAATTTCGGCCCGGGACAGGTTGAGCGCCATGGCGATCACCACAAGATCACCATCGGGCACATGGCCTTTTTGTCCCTGCACATCGTGCAAAATCTCGATAAGAGCCGCCGGGTTGTTGTCGTGGGCGTCGCAGATTGCAGATATAATGTGATCGGCGGCTTCGCCGGCGGATTTCATAGGCTGGGGTTGCTTTCAGGTTGAGATAGATGCTCGGCATGTTACCAAACACCCTTTGGCTCTCATGCCAACCCAAATACGGTCGGGATCGTTCAATCCTGACTGGTATAGACCAGAGAAGCGCGCAATGGAAGATCCTCCAGTTCTGGTTTCGGTCGCCGGCGGGCTGGGGCGCCTCACCCTTAACCGGCCCAGAGCCATCAATGCCCTGAGCGGCACGATGATTGCCATTTTAAGTGACGCGCTGGAACGTTGGCAGACCGACCCGTCGGTGCGGGCGGTGCTGATTGAAGGGGTGGGAGAAAAGGGGTTCTGCGCCGGCGGCGACATTCGTGAAGTGCGCGGGCATATGATTGCCGGCCGGCGGCAAGCGGCCACCGGTTATTTTGCCGCCGAATACGCGCTCAATTTGCGGATTGGCACCTATGCCAAGCCGATCATTGCCCTACAGGACGGCATTTGTTTTGGCGGCGGGCTGGGGCTAAGCGCCCACGCCCGGTTCCGGCTGGCCACGGAGCG
>JAADFY010000080.1 GCA_013152625.1 Alphaproteobacteria bacterium | reverse complement strand
TCATGGCCATTGTATGGGTGGCGCGGCGAATCCGGCCCCGGGCGGTTAAGTTCGTGGGCGAGGGCCAGGGGTGGCGAACCGGGCTGGTCATTATCGGGGTGTTGGCTTTTGTCCAGCTTTTGCTGGGGGCGCTGGTGGCGGGGCTCGATGCCGGCATGGCGTACAATACCTGGCCGCTCATGGGCACCCGATTCACCCCCGACGGCATGTGGCAGCTCGTGCCGGTCTGGCTGAACGTGACGGAAAATCCCGGCACGGTTCAGTTTTTCCATCGGATCGGGGCCTATGTGCTCATGACCGCCATTGGCATTCAGGCGCTGGTTTCGTGGCAAAAGACCCGCTGGCAGGGCACCCATGTGTGGTCACCGGTCATTCTGGGGCTGGTGCTGGTGCAGGCGGTGATCGGAATTGCCACACTGGTGCTGATGGTGCCCATTTCGCTGGCGCTGCTGCATCAGGCCACGGCGTTTGTTCTGCTGGCGGCGATTACCATCCATATTGCCGATTTTTCCAGCTAGGTACTATAATACCGTATTGCTAATGTGTTGTAATTGCATTGTAAAAATTATCCGCTTGACCAATTGACCCGGGGCCGGTATGGGGCCATCCAGGATGTTCAACCGGAGTGCTACGGGGTGCAAGACAATCTCGCGGGCACGGTCTGGGCAAGTTCAGACACAGGGATTATGCCAGAATGAAAACCTACTCGGCAAAGCCGGGCGAGATCGAAAAAATCTGGGTGATAATTGATGCCAGGGGTCTGGTTGTGGGCCGGCTGGCGGCATTTATTGCCACCCGCCTGCGCGGCAAGCACAAACCGGGATTTACCCCCCATGTGGATTGCGGAGACAATGTGATTGTCATCAACGCGCAGCAGGTCGTGCTCACGGGCAAGAAACTCGACAACAAACGCTTTTACTGGCACACCGGCCACCCCGGGGGCATCAAGGAACGCACCATGCGGGCGATTCTGGAAGGCCGTTTTCCGGAGCGGATTCTGGAAAAGGCGGTCGAGCGCATGTTGCCGGGCGGTCCGTTGTCCCGGCGCCAGTTCGGAAATCTGCGCGTTTATGCGGGATCGGAGCATCCCCACCAAGCCCAGCAGCCGCAGACCATCGATGTGGCCTCTCTTAACTCCAAGAATGTGCAGGTAGCCTGACATGTCGGACACGGAAACCGTGAATTCCCTCGAAGAACTGGCCACAGTGGCAACGCCTGTGGAAGTAGCCGCACCGGTTTATGTGCAAAAGCTGGATGCCCAGGGGCGCGCCTATGCCACCGGCAAACGCAAGGATGCCATTGCCCGGGTCTGGATCAAACCCGGTGCCGGGCGCATCACCATAAACGGGCGTGAGTTTGAAACCTATTTTGCCCGTCCGGTGCTGCAGATGATCCTGCGCCAACCGGTCAACGCCGTGGATCGTGCCACCCAGTATGACATTGTCGCCACCGTATCGGGCGGCGGGCTTTCGGGGCAGGCCGGGGCGGTACGTCATGGCATTTCCAAAGCCCTGCTGGCCTATGAGCCGGACTTGCGGCCGATTTTGAAAAAGGGCGGTTTTTTAACCCGGGACAGTCGGGTTGTGGAACGAAAGAAATATGGCAAGGCCAAGGCCCGCCGGTCCTTTCAGTTCTCCAAGCGTTAAGCGCATATGGATCTTGCCCATGAGATCGGAGGCGGCCTTTGGCGGCCTCCTTTTTGTGTCGCCAGATGAAGTCCGTTCTTATTGTCACCGATGCGTGGCATCCCCAGGTCAACGGGGTCGTAAATTCCCTCGAACAGGTGGCCCTGGGCTTGCGGGCCCGGGGCATGCGGGTGGAATTTTTGACCCCGGGGGATTTTCCCACGGTGCCCATGCCGGGCTACAAGGAAATCCGGCTGTCCATCGCCCTGCCCAGGCGGGTGCGCAAGCGGATCGAAATGGCCAACGTGGACGCCATTCATATCGCCACCGAGGGGCCGCTGGGGGCCATGGCGCGGCGCTATTGCGTGCGCAATGAGTTGCAGTTTTCCACCTCCTATCACACCCAGTTTCCCGAGTATTTACGCGCCCGTGTGCCGGTGCCCATTAAATGGTCCTATCGCTATTTGCGCCGGTTCCACGCCAAGGCCACCTATTGCCTGGTGCCCACCAAAACCGTTGCCGAACGGCTCAAGGAGCACGGGTTCACCAACACGGTGATCTGGTCGCGGGGGGTGGACACCGATCTGTTTCATCCCGACAAACGGGTGGAAAGCGGCGGTGAATTTGATCTCAAACGGCCCGTTTTTTTGTTCGTTGGCCGGGTGGCGGTGGAAAAAAACATCGAAGCGTTCTTAAAGCTCGACCTGCCGGGCACCAAGCTGGTGGTGGGCAGCGGGCCCCAGGAAAAAGCCCTTGGCATCACCTACCCGGACACGGTTTTCGCCGGTATCCGGCAGGGGGAAGAACTGGCCCGGTTTTTTGCCAGCGCCGATTGTTTTGTTTTCCCTTCGAGGACCGACACGTTTGGTCTGGTTTTGCTTGAAGCGCTGGCCAGTGGTGTGCCGGTGGCCGCTTACCCGGTTACCGGTCCCATCGATGTGATTGGCGATTCCGGAGTTGGTTCGCTGGATGAAGATCTGGGGGCGGCATGTGCGGCGGCGCTGAAAATTTCACGCAAAAAATGCCGGGAATATGCATCCGGGTTTTCATGGGAAGCCAGTGTCGACCAGTTTTTGAAATACCTGCCCCCAACCGATCGGCCCGCCGCCGAACCGCCGGCCGCGGCGGGCAGCGGGGCGCCCCGGGACGCTTGATTTCGTGGCCCGATCCATCCTGATCATCACGGATAACTGGCATCCGGAAGTCAACGGTATTGTGACTACTCTGGTGGAGCTGATCGCCCGGCTCAAAGCGCGTGGGGCCAGTGTCCACGTTATTTCTCCACTCGATTTTCCCACCCTGAACATGCCGTTTTTTGCCGAGGTGCGCTTGTCGCTGGTGGGGGGAAAAAAACTGGCCGGCCTGATCGGGCGTGCTTCTCCAGATGGAATTCACCTGGCCACCGAAGGTCCGCTTGGTCTGGCCGGGCGCCGGTATTGTATCAAGAACGACCTGCGCTTTTCCTCTGCGATGCACACCCATTTCCCTGACTATATGCAGCTGCGGTTCAAGTTTCCGGCCAATTGGGGGTATGCCTATTTGCGCTGGTTTCATGGGGCTGCCGCCCACACGCTGGTGCCGACGCCGTTGGTGGCCCGGGCACTGAAGGCGCGTGGTTTTTCGGGCGTTGAACTGTGGACAAGGGGAGTTGACGCGGATCTGTTTTCCCCCGAGCGGCGGTGCAAGGACCGGTTTGCCGAGTATCCCGGACCGCGGTTCTTGTATGTGGGGCGGCTGGCGCCGGAAAAAAATGTGGCCGCTTTTTTAGGCGCCAGCCTGCCGGGCACCAAGCTCGTGGTTGGTGACGGGCCGGCAAAAAGTGAACTGCAATCGAAGTTCGGGGATGCGAAATTTCTGGGTGAACTAAAAGGGGCAGCGCTGGCGGATGCCTATGCGGGTGCCGACTGCCTGGTGTTTCCTTCGCGCACGGACACGTTCGGCATTGTCATGCTCGAAGCGCTGGCCACGGGTACGCCGGTGGCCGCTTATCCGGTGCCGGGCCCTCTGGATGTGATCGGAAACTCGGGGGCGGGGGTGCTTGATGAAGATCTGGCGCGGGCCGCCCTTGGCGCGCTGGGCATATCGCGCGACCTTTGCCGGGAATATGCCTTGGGTTTTTCGTGGGAAACGGTGGTTGATGAATTTCTTGAATTCCTGCCGGTGGCAAAGGGCTAACGGGCGCGGAGTTCGTCGCCCGATCTGTTAACGCCGGTTTCCTGATCATCATTGCCTGCGGCACCCAGACAGCCTTCAATCAGATCGGCGGCATTGGCTGCACCATCCTCGGCGTTGAGCCGTTCAGCGATCTTTTGCGCGTTGCGCCGGTATTTTTTCGAGGAACTGAGCGCGGCAAACGCATCGGTAAGGTTGTCCGGGGTCAGTTTTCGTAACTGCACCGGCTCGGGGCCACAGCCAAGGTCGTACACCCGGCTGCCCCAATAGGGCTGGTCAACGGTCTGGGGCACGACAAAGGTCGGTTGGCCGGCCTGCAATCCGGCGGCGGTGGTGCCGGCGCCGCCGTGGTGGACAACCCCGGCCACCCGGTCGAACAATTTGTCATGGGGGGCGTTATCAATGACAAATATGTTGGAACTGGCCTGATCGGGATCAATGCCGCCCCAACCCCGGGCGACCACAACCCGCCCGCCCCATCGTTCAACAGCGGCGTGCAGGATTTCGGTATTGCGGCGGGCGCCGAACGGCATGGACCCGAAGCCCACATAGATCGGCGGCTCGCCAGCGGCCAGAAACCGTTCAAACCCGGCGGATGCCTGCCAGCCCGAATTGTCGGCAAGGGTCCAGTAGCCGGTGATTTTCGCGCTTGGCGGCCAGTCTTTGGGGCGAGGCACCACATGACGGGAAAATGCGTATAAAACCGTCAGGTCCTTGCCGAAGTTATCCTTGAAGAACCCGCCAAGCCGGGCCGACTTCAGGCCCAGATGCTCGCGGCGGAATTTGTTGCGCGGCAGATTGTAATAGGCCTGCTGCACATCCATGGCGGCATAGGACAGGCGATTGAAGGTTTTGCCGAAACTTGGGCCGCGATAGGCGCAAAGGGGGAATTCTTCGGTGGTATTGAGGGGCTGGGGGGCGGCCATGATCGCGGGCACCTGCAGGGCATCGGCAATGTCGATACCAAAACTGGTGTTCATGTTCAAAAGGATAATGTCGGCCCCCTGGGCCATCGACCAGGCCTGACGGGCCGCGGTGTCAACGATCTCCTGGCCGCGCAGCAACAGGGAAGGCGCGTTGACCAGAATATTCTGGGACATGGCATTTTCAAACTGGGTATCTTTGAGAAATGCGTGAATGTCGCTGCCCAGAGAGCAAAATTCGATCCCGTGGCCGGTTACAAACTCTTCAAAGTCGTCCGGGGCGCCCAGAACCACCGAATGTCCCCGGGCAAGCAGGCAGATGGACAACGCGACGTAAGGTTGAATATCACCCTGGGTGCCAATGGTGGCGATCGCAATGCGTTTGCCCATTCGCAGGAAATCTCCAATAATCCATGACCTGGAGCTATAAATAATCAGGATTACAGGCGATTCAACCTCGCCTCACCGCTGCATTTACTTTGCGCAGTCGCGCGCGTAAAAGCGGCCCCTGTTCACCGGTGTTCATGGCACACTCGTCATGCTGGAGCAAGTTTGATGACAGTGGTTTTCAGGGCCGGGTTGCTCGGCGCGTCGGGTTATACCGGTGCTGATCTGTTGCGGATCGGCCAGCGTCACCCGAACCTGAAGTTCAATGTTCTGACAGCAAATGCCAATGCAAATCAGCCGCTTGGCGTGGTTTTCCCCCATCTTGCCAGCGCAGGTCTGCCCGATCTGGTATCGGCGGAAACGGTGGATTGGTCCGGGCTGGATGTGGTGTTTTGCGGCCTGCCCCATGGCGCCGGCCAGCCGATCATTGCAGAAATTATGGCCGGCAATGACCGGGTGCGGGTGATTGACATGTCAGCCGATTTTCGGCTCACCGACGCCCGGACATATGAGCGCACCTACGGACAGCCCCATGTGGCCACCCACCTGCAGGGGATGGTGGCTTATGGGTTAAGCGAGCATAATCGGGCCGCCATTGCCTCGGCGCGAATAATTGCCTGCCCGGGCTGCTATCCTACCGCCGCCCTCATGGGCGTGCTGCCGCCGCTGGCGGCGGGGGTAATTTGCACCGAAGATATTATCATTGATGCAAAATCGGGGGTAACGGGTGCCGGGCGGGGCCTCAAACAGAATATGTTGATGGCCGAGGCCGGGGAGTCCGTGTCGCCCTACGGGGTCGGCGTGCACCGCCATGCACCCGAGATCGATCAGGAACTGTCCGGGGTTGCCAACGCCGATGTGATCGTCGGGTTTACTCCGCATCTGATCCCCATGAGCCGGGGAGAACTGGTTACCGCCCATGTGCGGCTGGTAGATGGCCACACGGTTGCCGACCTGCGCGAATGTCTTGAAAGTGTTTACGAAAATGAGCCTTTCGTTCGGGTCGCGGGGGAGGGGGAGGCCATTTCCACCGGTCATGTGCGCGGTTCGAACCATTGCGTCATCGGTGTTTACGCCGACCGTATTTTGGGCCGGGCCATTCTCGTGGTCGTGATCGACAATCTGGTAAAGGGGAGCGCCGGGCAGGCCATCCAGAATTTCAATATTGCGTTTGGCTTGCCGGAGACCACCGGTCTTGAGCAGATGCCGCTGTTTCCTTGAGGGTCCAGACCCTATTTTGGGGCGTCAAGGAACTGTTTACCTTTTCGGCGCCACATTATTGGTGGAACAGGTTGTAAGTTCACAATCGGGGTAATCCAGTCTTGAACGTCGCCGCCAGTATCAAGGCCCAAAGACTGGATCACCCGGATAAACCGTGTGATGACGATGTCGGGCGAGGTGCGAGCCGCCTGGAGGCTTGCCAGGAAAAGTGTGAGCGGTTTTCCGGTTCGGCAAGCCGACCAAGTTAGAATACGAGCAGCCGCCAATACAAAATTCGAAGGCCGAGGGCATCATGACTGAAGAATTTCACCGCATTCGCCGTTTGCCGCCATATGTGTTCGAGCATATCAATCCCATAAAGGCGCGGGCC
>JAADFY010000079.1 GCA_013152625.1 Alphaproteobacteria bacterium | reverse complement strand
GCATGGACAGGCTATCGTCGGGCACAACCAGATCGGCGTTGACCCGGGACTGGGCACCAAGGCCGCTGCAGGCCGGGCAGGCGCCGTGGGGATTGTTAAAGGAAAACAGGCGCGGTTCGATTTCGGCGATGGTAAAGCCGGAAACGGGACAGGCAAATTTTTGCGAAAAGGTGATTTGCTCAGGGGATTTGTTCTTGTCGGTTTTGTCGGCGAATTCTATGAGGGCGATACCGTCGGCCAGCCCCAGGGCGGTGGCGAAACTGTCCGCCAGACGGGACATGATATCGGGTCCGGTCACCAGCCGGTCCACCACCACTTCGATATCGTGCTTGAATTTTTTGTCCAGAGCCGGGGCGGCATCGATTTCGTAAAACTGGCCGTCGATCCGGACCCGCTGAAACCCCTTTTTCATCAGCTCGGCCAGTTCACGGCGAAATTCGCCCTTGCGACCGCGGGCGATGGGCGCCAGCAGGTAAAGCCGCTCCCCGGCCGCCATATCCATTACCCGATCAACCATTTGCGAAATGGTCTGGCTTCGGATCGGCAGCCCGGTCGCGGGCGAATAGGGCACCCCGACCCGGGCGAACAAAAGGCGCAAATAATCGTATATTTCGGTGACCGTGCCGACCGTGGATCGCGGATTGCGCGAGGTGGTTTTCTGCTCGATTGAAATGGCCGGCGACAGGCCCTCGATATGCTCAACCTGGGGCTTTTGCATCATTTCGAGGAACTGGCGGGCGTACGCGGAAAGGCTTTCCACATAGCGCCGCTGGCCCTCGGCATAGATGGTATCGAATGCCAGCGAGGATTTGCCCGATCCGCTCAGGCCCGTCATGACAATGAGGGCGTCCCGGGGCAGGGTCAGGTTTACGGATTTCAGATTATGCTCTGAAGCCCCGCGAATAATGATGTCGCGATTGGGGTTTTGCCGGGATTTTCGCATGCTGGCTGGATCGAATACTCGTTGAATCACTTGTTCCGGTGCGAACATAAACGGAACAACAGCGGGTTCGTCAAGCACAAACCGGCCCGGCGCCTGCGGTTGTCAAACCTATCCCAGGTACCGGCCCTGGCTTTTAAGCAACGCGCGTTCCTCGGGGCTGGCCAGCCGCCGGTCCCAGTCGGCCAAAAGGGGGGTGGAGACAAATTTCCACAAGGGTGGCAAAAAAGACATCAGGATCATTGGCATGTAGCCAAAACGCAGGACCGGGGCGTCCTGGGGTGCTTTTTCAAGCTTCCAGAAGGGTTTGGTGGCGAACCGGTGATGGTTGGAATGCAAAGGCAGGTTGTAAAACATGCCGGTGGAAAACCAGCGATAGCTGTCCCAGGAATGGCGCGCCTCGACTTTGCTACCCGGAATTCGCACCAGACCATAGTGCTCCACATAATTGACGATCTCGAAATAGACCTTGCCGATGGCCCCGACGAAAACCACCCAGACAAAGCCAATGGGCCCGGCCAGCCAGACATACCCCGCAATCACGGTCAGGGTCATTAACTGGCCGCGCCAGAACCGGTTGCGCCAGATCTGCCTGGCAAGTCCTTTTCTGGCCAGACGGCGGTTCTCGTGGGCAAGGGCGGAAAACCATTGCCCCACCGCCGAGCGGACCACAAAAAACAGCACGTACTCGCCGCGCCGGGCGGTGGCCGGATCGGCAGGGGTGCCCACGTTGCGATGGTGGCCGTATACGTGCTCGATGGAAAATCCGGTGTCCCAGGTAAACGAAAGCAGCCAGCGCCCGAAGATCATGTCAAACTTTGAATTGGTCCGATGGACAAGCTCGTGGGCCACATTGACCCCGGCATAGCCGTAATACATGCCCAGGCTGGCGAACCCGCCGGAAATGGACCAGAACTGGGTGTTGTGCCGGGCGTTTACCGGATCGATGCCCACCGCGAAAACCAGCGGATCCAGAAAGCCGATGCCATTTGCGGTGGATGTGTTCAGAATGACCAACGTCATAAAGACCAGAAGCGGCAGTGTCGCGTAGAGCATGGCGTTAAGATACCAGGTGGGCGGCATGGCGTTTTCATCGCCGGCATCGCCGATCAGCTCTTCAACAAATCCCACCAGAATAAAACTCAGACCCAGCCCGGCCCACATCCAGATGCCCCCCAGGGCAAACGAAAGGATACCGCCGAGCAAAAACAGGTTCATGAGCGAATAGCGCATCAGATTGATGACCACGCGCGTACGAAACTGGCGTTTCTTGCTTCCGTCGGGTTGAGTTTTTGATTTTGTGCTCATGTACGAACCCGTCCCCGGGCGGGTGCGATTGACAATTTCGCTGCAAATGCGAACATAATGTGAACGAACCGTCGGTCTGGAAAAACACTTGTGGACGGCGCCCGGTTGCCAGCATAGCAAATCCGAATTGGCGTTAGAATACCCATGCGGCAATTTTGTCGCCAAGAATTATTAGGCGGGGCAGGGCCCGCATGAAAGGGGCAATAGAAATGGCGGGAAGCGTCAACAAGGTCACACTTATCGGCAATCTTGGCGCCGATCCCGAGGTACGCAATACCCAGGACGGGCGGCCGATCGTCAATCTGCGGGTGGCCACCACCGAAAGCTGGCGGGACCGCAGTTCCGGCGAACGCCGGGAGCGGACCGAATGGCACCGGGTAGTGATATTTTCCGAAGGGCTGGCCAAGATCGCCGAGCAGTATTTGCGCAAGGGCTCGAAGGTCTATCTTGAAGGTCAGCTGCAGACCCGCAAATGGCAGGATCAGAACGGGCAGGACCGGTACAGCACTGAAGTGGTGTTGCAAAATTTCAACTCGTCCATGGTCATGCTGGACGGGCGCGGCGATAGCGAAGGCGGCGGTTCAGGCTTTTCGGGACCCAAGCAGGGGGCAAGTTCGAAGCCGCGCAGTGACGCGCCCTCTTTTGACAAAGGCGAAGTGGATGATGAAATTCCGTTTTAGCAAATTTGGCCGGGCTGTGGCGCTGGCGGCGGCGCTGGGCGTTTTTGTCGGCCCGGCAATGGCCGGCGAGGCCGATGTGGTGGGGGCAAAAGGCACCGAGACGGCCCCCGGCGTCTGGCGCTTTGATGTGAGCATCGTTCATGCGGATGAGGGCTGGGACCTCTATTCCGACAAGTTTGATATTCTGGATACCGAGGGCAATATTTTAGGCACCCGGATACTGGTCCACCCCCATGTGAACGAGCAGCCCTTTACCCGCTCGTTGTCGGGGGTGGAAATACCGTCCGGGATTACCACCGTAGTCGCCCGGGCCCACGATTCGGTTCATCTTTATGGTGGTATCGAGCTTACGGTTATCCTGACGCCGTAGGTTTTTCCGCTTTGCCGGCGCGTATGGCCATAACGAGGGAAAGAGCGAACATGGCAACGCCGCCAAAAATCAGCGGTAGGGCCACGATGAGCACGTTCAGGCCCGTATCCGTGGCCACATAGACCCCATAGGTCAGCGATGCCGCAATCGGGGTCAGGATCAGCACGGCATAGTTGGGCCATGTCACGGCCCGGCAATCCATCAGGCCCAGGGGTGTTGTGGATTTGTCGGCCGGTTTTGCCCGCCACAGGGCAAAAAACGTTAGCGCCACGATCGGCAACAACATGGCCGACCAGGGCAGGGCGGGCAGGGCCATCATAACGGCGAGGGCGGCGGAAGCACCAAGAACCACGATTATTTCCACCCGTGATGGGACAAACCGGGTGCCGCCCCATTTGTTGAGCACGAACAGGCCGCCAATCCAGAAAAATGCCGCCAAAAACGCAAAGACCGCAAACTCGTTGGCGGCAAACGCTGTCGGCACCTCGCCTTCGGACGCCCAGGTCCAGGTGGCGAAATAGCCCCAGAACAGCCCGATCCCGGTTGCCAGCGCCCCGGTTGCCAGCACATTGTTTTTTCGTAGAACTATTCGTACCAGATACCAGCCCACCATCACGTCGATGACCGCGTGCCAGCCAATGGCTGTCCAGGCAAACGACAACGGGATGTTTTCATAAACTACGGGGATGATCACCCCTTCGGTCAGCCAGCCGAAAACCGCACCGGCCAGAAACAACGTCCAGATGGTGGCGACCCGGAAATACCCCAAAACGATGAGGAACCCGTAGGCGAAGAACCCGTAAAAGAGGAAAATCTCCACGACACCGCGCAGATTGGCGAAATCCCAATTCTGACCGAACCCGATGAGATTTTGCACCGGGACCTCGTTGACAAATCCATATTCGGAAAAGAACAAAAAGATGCCGGCGGTGCCAAAAACCGCGGCCAGTCGTTGAGCGAGTTCTTTCCACATGGCGTTCAGTTGCTTTCCAGTTGCGACATTTTTCGCTCCGGACCAGTGCAAGCGTTGGGTGAAGCTGTTCTACTTTGGGTCAAGAATTCGCATGAAAGACGATTGTTAAACAAGGGAGGAAGAATTCAAAATCAATATATCCGCAACGACTGCACTTACAGTGCTGGTTCTTACGTTTGCCAGCGAAGCCCAGGACCAGGCGCCGGGCCTTTACCGAAGGGGTTGAAAAACTTGCCGGGCTGATCACTTTTCCCGGAACTGTCCTGTATCTGCTGAACCTGCTTTTTTGGGGGGGGTAAAGCGGCCTTGTTGTCGGGCGCGCCATTGCGAGTGCGGCGGTTTGTCGCCAATTCCGAATCGGTGGTGTTTGTGCCCATGCCGGGATTTACTGTTTTCAGTGCAAAAATTCCGTTTCCGCCGCGCCGATGCCGACATCCTCAAACCAGATCCAATCTGACGCTCAAAAGCAAAGGCGCTACCGCCGCTTCGAAGTATAGGAGCTCATGAATTATGGCTATTTGTCAGTGGCTTATGGGACTGTGTCATCGATTGTGGCAAAATTACAACAGCAACTGTTTGTTTGATCCGCCGACTTGTGCGACCAGACGCATATTTCCTAATATCGGCGTTAATAGAGTATGAATGACAAACCCCGGGGGGGAAGATGATCAAAACATCAAAAAAATTCCGGACGGCAACCAGCGCTGTTGCTTTGGCGGTAGCCGTTGGCATGCTGATGCCGGCATCGGCGGTGGCGCAAACAATTCCGGATTTGTTCGCCGACCTGTTCACCGATAACGGCGGCATGTGGTTCGTTTCAATTGAAGGCGGGCAGACCGGGTTGTCTGTTCCAGAAGAAGTTGGCTTGGTTGTTGATAGTTCTCCGCCTTGGATTTCCGAATTCAACGACGCTTTCAGTGGTGCATTTACGATCGGGCGCAAGGCTGGCCAGGTGGATATTTCCATCTCGATAAGAGGCGGACAGTTTGCCGCTGATGAAATTCATGTCCACGAGGACGACACGACGCCCTATGGAGAACTGGATTCCTCAACCACTGGTGATTGGACGAGCAATGACACCTCCAGTTTTATTACCGGTACATTTGAAGCGGGTTATACGCTGCCCTCCTCGCAGGGCGGACCAACGGTCAGGATATTCGGCGGTTTGCGGGCTGAGAAATTCGTCTGGAACAGATATGCGGATGTTGAATATCTTACCTCATCAGACGCGACCCGGAGTTATAACGGGAATGAAACATCAACCTTCGTCGGTGTAGGGCCGTCCATCGGTGTTGAAATCGAAGTACCTGTTGGCGATGAAACCGGGTTTTCGGTATTCGGTGGTGCCTCGGGTGGTATCTTGCTGGGAACGCAGGAACGGGTCTATCCGCTCGGCGGAGAATCCGGATTTGCTGCCGTACCGTTTGCCAATGCCGAGGCCGGTGTCAATTTTGCGGTGTCGGATTATTTCAACTTAAGTGTCGGGTATCAGGCCGATTTGCGGGCAAACGTCATCAGCAGCCTTGTGGCCTGTCGATGCGCCGACGATGTTCAACAAAACCAAGCGGTTACCCACGGAGCGTTCTTTCGGGCGACTGCCTACTTCGACTAACTTCGGCCGTAGGCATTCTCATCTGAACAGAACATTGGGTTGATGCGTGCCGGCGCCAGCTGGGCGCACGCGGCGCGTCCCGGTTTTGCGAGCCACCAAAAGTGATGACGGTGAGCGCTGCTCCGGTTTTCGCCCTCGACGAACTGCCGTTTTGTGCGATACTGGACGCGTGGTCATGCACGGGTATTCAAGTTGAGACGACCGAGCCGCGGAGAAGAGTTTGAAGCAGAAAGCGCCCTGCAAACCGCCAGGGACCTGCGCAAATCCGGCCGCAATTCAAAAGCCGTCGAGATTTGCCGGCAGCTTGTTCGCAGGTATCCCGACTATGTCGGGGCGCTTTACGAGTTGAGCCAGATCCACATTGAAAAAAAAGAATATGACAAAGCACTCCACATCCTGGTCGATGCGGCAATGCACAACCCACACGATTTCCGTATCCTGGCAAATGTGGGCGCGCTGTATTTTGAGCTTGGGGCGTATGAAATGGCAGAGGCCACCAACCGACACGCCATTGCAGTCAATCCGAATAGCCGCGAGAGCCGGGTAAATCTTGGGAACACGTTGGTAAAGCTGAGAAAATACGAGGCTGCTGCCTCAGAGTATCAGCGTGCCCTTGAACTGGACAAAAACTACTTCGATGCCGCCATCAAACTTGGGCAGTGCTACCAACACCTTGGGATGATATCTGAGGCGGTAAACATATACCTTTCTTCCTTCAATATGCCCTCCGCCGACAAGAAGCGTTCCTTGTACGCACTGTCGGATTTGCCGCAGAAGCTGGTCGGCATCGATGTGCTGACCGAATTGGATAAGTTGCAA
>JAADFY010000078.1 GCA_013152625.1 Alphaproteobacteria bacterium | reverse complement strand
TTCTGGTCGGTCTGGGCAGCGGCATTATTTCAGCCGCCATCGGCGTTCTGATCGGCGCTTACACCGGTTACCGGGGGGGCTGGCTCGATGTAATCGCGTTGCGCGTATCGGAACTTTTCATGTCCTTTCCCCAGATCATTTTAGTGCTGCTTTTGGTCTCGATCTTCGGGCAGAGCCTGATCAATTTGATGCTCATCTTTGTGGTGACCGGCTGGGGCGGCATGTATCGCATGGCCAGGGCCCGAATGCTGTCCTTGCGCGAGGAGGAATATGTGCAGGCGTTGCAGAGCTTCGGGCTGTCCACGACCTCGATTTGCTACAAGCACATTCTGCCCAATGCCCTGGGGCCGATCATGGTCAATATCACCCTGTCAACGGCGGCGTTCATTCTGGCCGAGGCGGGGCTGAGCTTTTTGGGGCTGGGCGTGCCGCTGAACATTCCCACCTGGGGAAACATCCTGAATTCGGCCCAGGAAATCCGCGTGCTGCAGAACTTCTGGTGGATGTGGCTACCGGTGGGCGCGGTCATTTCGCTGTTCGTTCTTAGCGTCAACTTCATCGGCGATGGGCTGCGCGATGCAACCGATCCGTCCCAGCAGGGTTGAAGAGCATGTCCGGGCAACCCGAAGTCGCGCTCAGCGTTAAAGACCTGAAAACCTATTTTTACACCAACAACCGGTGCAACAAGGCGGTCAACGGCGTTTCGTTCGAAATCCACCGGGGCAAGACCTTGTGCATCGTCGGCGAAAGCGGGTGCGGCAAATCGGTGACGGCGGCCACGGTCATGCAACTGCTGCCGACCCTGTCGCGCATCGAAGAGGGCTCGATCACCTATTACAGCGATGACGGCCCCATCGAAATTGAAAAACTGCCACGCAACGGCAGAGAAATGCGTGCGATCCGGGGCTCCGAGATCGCGATGATTTTCCAGGACCCCATGACCGCGTTAAACCCGGTCTATACCATCGGGTTTCAGATCGGCGAAAGTTTGAAATACCATACCGACCTGAACCGGAAGCAAATTCGCGAGCGCACCATCGAGTTGCTGCGGGACATGGGGATTTCCCTGCCCGAGATGCGTGTCAAAGATTATCCCCACGCCTATTCCGGCGGCATGCGCCAGCGGGCCATGATCGCCATGGCCATGTCGTGCAATCCCAAAATCCTGATTGCCGACGAACCGACCACGGCGCTGGACGTGACTATTCAGGCCCAGATTTTCGAACTCATGGACAAGCTGAAAGCCGAGCATGACACGGCGATCATGTTAATAACCCACGATATGGGCGTGGTGGCCGAACTCGCCGATGATGTGGCCGTCATGTACATGGGCAACATCGTTGAAGCGGGCACCGTGGATCAGGTTCTGCGCCATCCCGTCCATCCCTATACCCGCGCCCTGCTCAGCTCGATCCCGGTCCTCGGTAAAGGCAAGGACCAGGACATTCAACCCATTCCGGGGTCCACCCCGGACCCCTATCAACGACCCAAAGGGTGTCAGTTCGCCCCCCGGTGCACCCACCGGGTCGAGGCGTGCGATGTGATGCCCGATGAGGTCAATATAGATGATACCCGGCGGGTCATGTGCTGGCGGTATCAGGAGTTTTTGCCAGATGGGGGATGAACGCGACGTTATTTTGAAACTGCGGGGGGTGAAAACTTACTTTCCGGTCAAAGCGGGCATTTTCAAGCGCACCGTGGCCCACGTCAAAGCGGTGGACGGGGTGGATATAGATGTGCTTCGCGGCGAAGTTCTGGGATTGGTTGGGGAAAGCGGTTGCGGCAAGACCACCCTGGGCAAATCCATTTTGCGGCTGGTGGAAACCACCGCCGGCGACATCACCTATGTTTCAAAGGATAACGAGACCAACCTGACCGCCCTGAACATGGAAGAGATGGTGCCGTTCCGCAAGCGGCTTCAGATTGTGTTTCAGGATCCCCATTCGTCGCTGAACCCTGCTTTTACGATTTTTGGTTCCCTGCAGGACCCGCTGAAAAAATACGGGGTCAAATCAAAAAAAGAGCGCCGCAAGATCATCGGCGATCTTCTGGAATCGGTGAACATGCGGCGGGAATACATGGATCGCTACCCCCATGAATTTTCCGGCGGCCAGCGCCAGCGGATCGGCATTGCCCGGGCATTGAGCATCGGGCCGGAACTGATCGTATGCGATGAAGCGGTCAGCGCCCTTGATGTGTCGATCCAGGCCCAGGTTCTGCAATTGCTGATGAAGCTGAAGAAGGAAAAGAACCTCACCTATGTCTTTATTACCCATGATTTAAGCGTCACCGAATATATCTGCGATCGGATCGCGGTGATGTATCTGGGGCGGATCGTCGAACTTTGCCAGTCCGAAGAGCTTTATGCCAACACGCTGCACCCCTATACCGTGGCCCTGCTGTCGGCCATTCCGGTGGCCGATCTGGACAAAAAGACCAAACGCATCGTGCTTGAGGGCGACGTGCCCAGCCCGGTCGATCCGCCCAGCGGTTGCCCGTTCCATCCCCGGTGCCGGCAGGCCGTGGACATCTGCAAGACAAAAGTGCCCCCCCTGAAACGCTATGCCATCAATGGTCATGACCATTTCGCGTCCTGCCATCTTGTTGACCTGCCCGAAGCCACCTGAACCGCCAGTCGGTATTCCGGCCCGGTAATCGGTTTGGCAATCGCAACGCTACGGAGAATTTAATGCCCAGGTTCGATCTCAAGCAGTTCGCCGGTGTCGTGCCGGCGCTGATTACCCCGTTCGATGAAACCGAACGGTTCGATGAGGCGCGATTGCGGAGCTGCATCAATTTTCTGATCGCCCGCAATATCGATGGACTCTACACCACCGGCAGCACCGGTGAGGCGTTCTTGATGTCCCATGAGGAGCGCAAGCGCGTGGTCGAGGTGGTGGCCGACGAGGTGGCGGGGCGTATTCCGGTCATTGCCCATGTGGGGGCGATCGGCACGCATTTATCGGTGGATCTGGCCGAACATGCACAAGGGTGCGGCGTTGACGGCCTGTCAGCGGTGCCACCGTTTTACTGGAAATTTACGCCCGATCAGGTGTTTGATTATTACAATGATCTGACCGGGGCCACCGATCTGCCCATGATCGTTTACAACCTGCCGTTAGCGGGGCTGCTCGGCTTTGACCAGATCGAACGCCTTGCCGGCATATCCGGAGTAAAGGGCATTAAATACACCGCCCCGACCCATGCTGAAATCATGCGCATCAAACACGAAATCGGCGCTGATTTTCTTGTTTTTTCGGGGGCGGACGAAATGGCCATGTCGGGCCTCGGTTTTGGCGCCGACGGGCTCATCGGCTCGTTTTACAACATGATGCCCGAAGTGTTCATTGCTTTGAACCGGGCCATGGCCGAGGGCGACCTGAAGACGGCCAGGCGGTTACAGGAAACCGCCAACACGATCATATTTTTCGCCCTTGCCCGCAGTCCCACCGCCGTGATCAAGCGCGCCATGGCCTGGCAGGGGGCCGATGCCGGGTACTGCCGCAAACCGTTCGAGAATTTTTTTGGCGCGGCAGAAGAAGAAAAACTGAAGGCCGATTTCCGGCAACTCAAAAAGGATAAAAACCTGAAGGGTGTCGCTTTTCTCGACCTGATCTGAACGCCTGATTTTTTCCGTTTTGCAAAGGTGACCCGTGGCCGATCTCATCGACAATTTGCGCGCAAAACTGGTGGTTTCGTGCCAGCCGGTGGATAATGGCCCCATGGACCGGCCCGACATCACCGCCGCCATGGCCCGTGCCGCAGAGGCCGGGGGCGCCGCAGGGTTGCGCATCGAAGGCATTGCCAACCTGCTGGCGGTGCGCCCCGTCACCTCTTTGCCGATCATTGGCATACTCAAGCGCGACCTGAACGACACCGGGGTGCGGATCACGCCGTTGCTGGAGGATGTGGCAGAGCTGGCGGCGGCGGGGGCGAATGTCATCGCCTATGACGCCACGGCACGGACCCGCCCGGTTGCCACAGGGGAACTGGTCGCCGAAATCAAGGGGTTGGGCTGTCTGGCCATGGCCGATTGTGCCCGGCTGGCGGACGGCAAACAGGCCCTTTTGGAAGGGGCCGATATTTTAGGCACCACGCTTTCAGGATATGTCTATGAGATTATCCCGGACGATACCGGGCCCGATCTGGGCCTGATTGCAGCCTTTGCAAGGCTTGGCACGTTCGTCATGGCCGAGGGGCGGGTAAATTCGCCACAGGCGGCCCGGGAAGCCATGGCGGCGGGGGCAGACTGCGTGACGGTGGGCAGCGCCATTACCCGGATTGAAATCGTAACCGGCTGGTTTGCAAAAGCCATTGGTGGGCAAGAGCATGTCTGACCGGGCAAAACAGGCGACCGGGCTGGCGGTGGATTTTGGCGGCACAAAAATCGCTGCGGCCCGCCTGTTGCGCGGCGAAGTGGTGTCGCAGGTGCAGGTCGGCACCGAACAGGGGGGCGACACCGACACACAAATAAACGCCATGTGCGAACTGCTCAACCAGTTGGGCGTGACCGAAACCGACCGGATCGGGGTGGCTGTCACCGGGCGGGTAACCGCCAGCGGTATCTGGCAGGCACTTAATTCCACAACCCTGCCCAACATTGGCGCCGTGGAGCTAAGCACGATCCTGTCCCGGCGGTTCGGGCGCCAGGTTACGGTTCTAAATGACGCCACCGCCGGCGCCATAGGCGAACAGGTGGCCGGGGCCGGGCGCGGCTGTAACACCATGGGGTTCATTACCGTGTCCACCGGCATTGGCGGCGGGTTCATTCTTGATGGCAAACCGCTCATGTCGGATAGCGGGCTGGCGGGGCACGTGGGGTTTACCACCTCACGTCTGGCAGGCGGCCGGTGCGGGTCGGGCCGGCTGCACACGATTGAAAGCATCGCCTCGGGCAAGGCCATTGCCCGGATGGCCGCGGAAAAGGGCCATGGCGCACACGACGCCAAAACCGTTTACGAGGCCCATCTGGCGGGCGAGAAATGGGCCAGCGATCTTGTCGGCCTGTCAGCCAGCGCGGTGGCGGAACTTTGCGCCAACCTTAATGCGATACTGGACCCTGAATTGATCGTCATCGGGGGCAGTATCGGGCTGGCAAAAGGGTATGTGGACCTGGTTGCGCACTATTTACGGGCCGAACCTGAAATTTTTCGCGTCCCGGTCAAACCGGCCAGCCTGGGGGTGCGCGGCACGTTTATCGGTGCGTTATGGGAATGATTTTTATCAGCGCTTGGCCCGCCGGCATGGGCAAAGGGGTGGCAAATGGATAAGGGCCAAATAGGCAAGGGCCAGCGCCTTTGGAGCCGGGCCAAAACTCTCATTCCGGGGGGCAACATGTTGTTGTCCAAACGGCCCGAAATGTTCCTGCCCGACCTCTGGCCGGCCTATTACAGCCGCGCCAAGGGGTGCCGAGTATGGGATCTGGACGGGGTGGAATATATCGACATGTCGATCATGGGGGTGGGCGCCAATGTGCTCGGATACGCCCATCCAAAGGTCGATGAAGCAGTGCGCAACTCCATCGGCAGCGGCAATCTGGCCACCCTGAACGCGCCGGAGGAAGTGGCGCTGGCCGAGCGGCTGGTCGGCCTGCATCCGTGGGCTGACATGGCGCGGTTTGCCCGCACCGGCGGCGAGGCCAACGCCATTGCCATCCGCATTGCCCGGGCGGCAGCCGGGCGCAACAAAGTTGCCATTTGCGGCTATCACGGCTGGCACGACTGGTATCTGGCCACCAATCTTGGCGATGGCTCTGGGCTGGACGAGCATTTACTGCCCGGGCTGGATCCGGCCGGGGTGCCCCCGGAGTTGGCAGGCAGTGTTTTGCCGTTCCGCTACAATGATTTTGAAGGGCTGCAAGCGCTGGTGGAGGCCCATGACATCGCGGTAATCAAGATGGAGGTCATGCGCAACCACCCACCCGAAAACGGATTTTTGCGAAAAGTGCGTGAGCTGGCCACGGCGCACGGGGTGGTTCTGATTTTTGATGAATGCACGTCGGGCTTTCGGCAAAACCTGGGCGGGTTGCACAAGGTTTTCAGGGTCGAACCCGACATGGCGGTATTCGGCAAGGCGCTGGGCAATGGCTATGGGATAACGGCGGTACTGGGCCGGCGCGAGATAATGGAAGCGGCGCAATCCACGTTCATTTCCAGCACGTTCTGGACCGAGCGGATCGGGCCGGTGGCGGCGCTGGCCACCCTCGATGTCATGGAGGCGGAAAATCCGTTCGACGAGATCGTCAAGACCGGAGACGCCATCACCCGGCAATGGCACGAACTGGCCGAAAAATACGATCTGGCGCTGACCACCAGCGGCCTGCCATCCCTGACCGGTTTTGCCTTCGCCAGCCCGGATAATCTGGCGTACAAAACCCTGATCACCCAGCACATGCTGGAAAAGGGCTTTCTGGCCGCCAACGCGGTTTATGTCAGTGCCGCCCACACGCCGGAGGTGGTGGCCGCCTATTTTGAGGCCCTGGAGCCGGTTTTTGCGTTGATCAGACAGTGTGAACAAGGCCGCGATGTTACAACGCTGCTTAAAGGACCGGTGTGTCATGGCGGCTTCAGCCGGCTAAACTAGAAAGAAATGCCCATGGGTGAACGACAGGTATATATTTCTGGTCGGATGGTGCCTGAATCGGACGCGAAAATCTCCATTTTCGACAGCGCCGTGATGCTGGGGGATACGGTGACAGAATCCACCCGCAC
>JAADFY010000077.1 GCA_013152625.1 Alphaproteobacteria bacterium | reverse complement strand
CAAGGGTAACAGCGGGCTGAGGGGCACCCGCCAGAGACGGATCGGGAGCCTGGCCACCGATTTCCCGGCGACGGCGCGGGCGGCGCTGGCGCCCGCCACCTTCCCGGCGGGGGGGGCTGCGCTCATCATCTTCCCGGCGGGGGGAGCTGCGCTCATCATCTTCGCCATTTTCGGACCGGGAAGTGCCGTTCATCTGGGCCGATGTATCGGAACGGGCATCCCGGATGGGGAAATCCTTGTCTTTTTCTTCTTCTTCGTCGTCGCTGGACCGGTCCGGGCCGGATTGTTCGAAACGGGCCTGATTTTGCGCCTGTGCGGCGGAAATCAGGCGAAAATAGTGCTCGGCGTGCTGAAGATAGTTCTCCGACATGACCAGATCGCCGGCCGCGCTGGCGTCCCGGGCGAGCTGCACATATTTCTCGGCAACATGGGCGGCATTGCCGCGCACCTTGACGTCCGGACCGTTGCTTTCGAAACTACGGGTCAGGGAATTGACGTTTTTCCGGCCACTGCGGCCGCGCGAGCGCTTGTTTTGCTGTCCGGGTCTCATGTCTTGTTTGGCTCAGTACTCTTGTTGTGGCGGACCGACCGGCCTCACCTGGTGAAAATCTGCAGCCGCCGGCTGCCTGAATTTTTTCGCTGCCTGAACTTTTCCGTTTCCAGAACTACCGGTGCTTTGGCTTATCGCCCGTCCGCTGCTGGAGCAAATCCGGCTTTGAAAGAACTAAAGCCGGGCTCCAAGTCAAACCCGTTTGCCCACATGCCGCACCCGCTGCCATTGCGACACGTTTCGTGAATCGATGAACAGTTCACAAAATCTCGTTCGACCCGTTGGAAACGATCAAACCCATGGTCGCATATTCATCGCGCGACCGGAGCCAAATCTGAGGGAACGAGGCGGTCAATCGCAGCTTGACGCCGCTGATAAACACGAGGGGACCCTAACTGCTTCGTCAAGCAAAACCAAGAAAAAAATAGCCGCGCTTTCAAGATTGATTACCGGGGGGCTAACGGCGCTGTCAGGCGAGCACTTAGCACCCTGGGGTGACCGGCAAGATCGGGGTGGATTTCAATTTTGGAAAAGTGCGCTTTTTCCAGCAATTGTGCAACCGAACCGGCCTGGCCAACCCCCACCTCAAGCGCCAAAACCCCGTCCGGCACCAGCCGGCGGGCGCTGCCGGAGATAATCGGGCCATAGGCGGCAAGGCCGTTGGGGCCGCCGTCCAGCGCTTCAAGGGGATCGAATTGGCGCACCGCGACATCGAGGGTTTCGATTTCGCCAGTGGCAATGTAGGGCGGGTTGGACACAATCAGGTCAAACCGTTCGTGCCCGGCAAACGGAGCAAACCAGCTACCGGGCAGGAATTTTATTCTTGCGTCCAGTTTGTGGACGGCGGCGTTGCGGGCGGCGATGACCAGTGCCTTGGGGGAGGTATCACTCGCCAATGCCGTTGCATTCGAACAGCTGGCGGCGATGGCAATGGCAATGGCGCCGCTCCCAGTGCCCAGATCGGCAAACCGGGCCGACCGCCCTCCCAGATGGGCCAGCCTCCCTCCCAGATGGGCAATGCCGATATCCACTAAAAGCTCGGTTTCGGGGCGCGGCACCAATGTTTCGGGTCCCAGTTCAAATTCCAACCCGTAAAACCAGGCCACCCCGAGGATGCGGGCCACGGGTTCACCGGTCGTGCGCCGGGTAACAAGGGCTCTGGCCCGGTCCGCCTCGGCCCTTGAAACCGGATCATGCTCGCCCGATACCAGCCCGGTCCCGTCCAGGCCGAGCACATGGCCCACCAGCAGACGGGCATCAAGGCCAGCGCTTTGTGACCCCGATACACGCAACCGGGCACGGGCCTCGGCCAGCAGTTCGCCCACTGTGGGGCGGGGTTTCTGGTGTGTTTTCTTGCCGGTCACTCTGGCTGGTCAAAGGCGGCCAGAAGGGCGGCCTGATGTTCGGTGACCAGGGCATCGATGATTTCATCGAGCCCCTCCCCGGCGATGATCCGGTCCAGCTTGTACAATGTGAGATTGATGCGGTGATCGGTAACGCGCCCTTGCGGGAAATTATAGGTGCGAATGCGCTCGGAGCGATCGCCGGAACCCACCTGACCGCGACGGGCTTCGGCCCGGGCGCTGTCGCGGGCGTCGCGTTCGGCCTCATAAAGGCGGGCGCGCAGGACCTTCATGGCGATGGTGCGGTTCTGGTGCTGGGATTTTTCGGCCGAGATCACAACAAAACCGGTGGGAATGTGGGTAATGCGCACGGCGCTGTCGGTCTTGTTGACATGCTGGCCGCCGGCCCCGGAGGCCCGCATGGTGTCAATGCGCAGATCCTCGGGCTTTATCTCGATTTCTATGTCCTCCACGTCGGGCAATACCGCAACCGTTGCCGCCGACGTGTGAATACGCCCGCTGCCTTCGGTCTGGGGCACCCGCTGAACCCGATGAACGCCGCTTTCGAACTTGAGCCGTGCATAAACGCCGACGCCGGAAATGGCGGCAATGATTTCCTTGTAGCCGCCCATTTCGCCCTCTGACTGGTCGAGAATTTCAACTTTCCAGCCGCTGAGTTCGGCATGGCGGGAATACATGCGAAACAGATCGCCGGCGAATAAAGCCGCCTCGTCGCCGCCGGTGCCGCCGCGCAATTCCAGAATAACACTATGATCGTCAGCGGCATCCTTGGGCAACAGCAAGAACCGGATGGCTTCCACCAGCGCTGCGTGCTGTTCGCGCAGCCCGGTGCGCTCCTCGTGGGCCAGCTCGGCCAGCTCGGCATCACCGCCGGCAATGATTTCCTCGGCCTCGGAAAGTTCTTTTTCAACGTGTAAATACTCGTTGATTTTTTCAACCACCGGCGCCAGTTCGGCGTGTTCTTTTGACAGGCGCACCAGGGTGTCGCGATCCGGCCCTGTGGCCAGTTCGCTTTCAATCCGAGCGAACCGGGACTGTAGCGCGTGGAGTTTTTCACCGGGCAAACCGGCCATGGCCTGATCCTCGTTCTTAAAGTGGCAGGTTTTGAGCCTGAGCGAGAGAAATGAGCAACTCGCGCATGCCGGTCGGGTCCTCGGTGTCTTTGAGGGCCTTTAACACCCGTTCACGGATGGGCGCCAGCCGGGCGGCCACAATGAGTTCCTTGACCGGGCCGATGGACGAGGCGGCCATGGACAGCCGATCGATGCCAATGGCCATGAGCGCCAGGGCCTCAATGGGCCGGCCGGCCAGTTCGCCACACATGGTCAGGGGCACATCATGGGCCCGGGCAGCCGATACCACCAGATGCATCGCTCTTAACCTGGGCAGGCCAATGGCGTCATAGCGTTTGGATACCCTGGGGTTCGCCCGGTCAGCGGCGGTCAAAAACTGGACCAGATCATTGGAGCCGATGGAGACAAAATCGGCCAGGGGCATCAACCGGTCAAGTTCGAACAGGATCGAAGGCACTTCGATCATGGCGCCTATGGAAATGGATTGGGGCGCCGTGCCGCCAATTTTCTTCAGCCAGGCGACTTCTTTTTGGATGATGACCCGGGCCTGGGCAAACTCGGATACCTCGGTAATCATGGGCACCAGAATGCTCAAAGGGCGCCCGCCCGAGGCCTGCAACAGGGCACGAACCTGGGTTCGCATGAGGGCAAGCCGGTCAAAGGCCAGGCGCAGGGACCGCCAGCCCATGGCCGGGTTTTCCTCTGCGGTGGAGCGCAGGAACGGCACCACTTTGTCGCCGCCAATATCGAGCAGGCGAAAGGTGATGGGTTTGTCGCCAACTGTGTCGAGGGCCTGGGCATACAACTCGGTCTGTTCTTTCATGCGCGGCAGGCGCGACGCGATCATGAATTGCAGCTCGGTGCGAAACAGGCCGACCCCGGCGGCGCCGGTCTCTTTTAGGGCCGGCAAATCGGCGAGAAGTCCCGAGTTATGCAACAGGGTGATTTCAACGCCGTCTTTGGTGACGGCACTGGCGTCCCGCTGGGCGGCAAAATGCTCCTGCCGCCGGGCGCTGATGCGCATTTTTTCAATATAGGTGGCCTGAACCCCGGGCGGCGGGCGCAAATGGACCCGACCGCTGGAGCCATCGACTATAATATCGTCGCCGCTTTCGCACATGGCGGTAATGTTCTGAGCCTGGCCCACCGCCACCAGCCCCAGTGACCGGGCGACAATGGCCACGTGGGAGGTGGGCCCTCCCTCCTCTATGACAATGGCGCGCAAACGGTCGCGGTCATATTCGAGCAACTCTGCGGGACCCAGATTACGGGCGACCAGCACCGTGTCTTCGCCAAGCTCGCGGGCCTGAAACACCCCCGGATCGCCGGTGAGCACCCGCAACAACCGGTTGGCGAGATCATCAAGATCGTGCAGCCCCCGGATATAGGGGTCGGCCTGGCGGAGCATGCGGGCCCTTGTGTCATTTTGAACCCGTTCAACCGCTGCTTCGGCGGTCAGGCCCTGATCTACCGCTTCGTCCAGCCGACGGACCCAGCCCCGGTCATTGGCGAACATGCGATAGCTTTCCAAAATCTCGTGATGCTCGGAGCCGGCCTTGATATCGCGGGTGGAAAACATGGTGTCGATGGACAGGCGCAATGTGCGGATGGCCTCGTCCAGACGGGTTTTTTCGGCCCCGATATCCTCGGCGACAAAATTTGTCACCACGACCCGTGGATCGTGCAGGACCACCGTGCCAAGGGCCACGCCTTCGGCAAATCCGGCGCCCTCAAAGGTGCGGGCCCGGCGCAGATCAATGTCCGAACCGGTCGAGACCAGATTGTCAAATTCGGCAGTGGAAATCATCTCGGCAAGCAATGTTGCCACCGTGAGCAGCGCTTCGGTTTCGTCATTCTGGAACGCGCCGCGATCCCTGGCCTGTACCACAAGGACGCCCAGGGTCTGGCCGGCACGCAAAACCGGCACCCCAAGAAACGAGGTATAGGGGTCCTCCCCGGTCTCGGGGCGGTGGGCAAAGGCGGGGTGGGCGGGGGCATTGGCCAGATTAAGGGGCTGGGCACCAGCGGCAATCAGCCCCACAAGACCTTCGCCGGAACGCAGGGAAGTGGTGTGCACGGCTTCGCTT
Source organism: Alphaproteobacteria bacterium (assembly GCA_013152625.1). Classification (GTDB taxonomy): domain Bacteria; phylum Pseudomonadota; class Alphaproteobacteria; order Rhizobiales; family Devosiaceae; genus JAADFY01. Next base: position 11,829 of record JAADFY010000077.1, on the reverse strand, counting down.
TTGAGCCCGTGGGTGGCGAACAGTTCCAGCGCCCCGTCATCACGCAACACATAAAACGAACATACGTCGGCCTGCATGTTCTGGGCAATCAGATCAACGATACGGTCAAGCCGGGCCTGGGCGCCAAGGGTGGCGGCCATGGTCTCACGCAATTCGCGCAACAAAACGAGCGGACCGGCAAACCTGGTGGGCATTCGTCCTCCGCCGTGGGTCAGACTGCGTCATGTTTTGATAGAATCAAAACCGCAGTCTACTTCTTTGTTGCCGCGTGCCATTTATCCGATAACCGGTACCCACTTATCGGTGACACGATTCTAGTTGTTTGTTGCCGCGTGCCATTGATCCGATAACCGGTACCCACTTATCGGTGACACGCTCTAAGTAAAACGCGCGGTATGGTGCTTAGGTGTCGTCCGCGTCCAGACCGTAATACGTATGCAGCGCCCGAACCGCAAGTTCGGCGTATTCGTCATCAATGAGCACAGAGGTTTTGATTTCCGATGTGGTTATGAGCTGGATGTTGATGCCTTTTTCAGCCAGAGCCCGAAACATCATGGCGGCAATGCCCGCATGGGAGCGCATGCCGACGCCGATTACGGAGATTTTAGCACCGCCCCTGGAGCCGCTGATGGAGCGGCATGTAAACCGGTCGCCGGCCCTGTTCAAGGTCGATATGGCCTTGTCATATTCGGCGTCGGGAACGGTAAAGGTGATGTCGGTGAGCTTGCCATCGTCGGAAATGTTCTGGACGATCATATCCACGACGATGTGTTCGTCGGCCAGAGCGCCGAAAACCTCGGCGGCAACACCGGGTTCGTCCATAACATCGCGCAGGGTGATCTTTGCTTCGGATTTGGCAAGAGTAATGCCCGACACAAACTGTTTTTCCATGATCTCGTCCTCGTCACATACCAGCGTGCCCGGCACGCCGGGTTTGTTGTCCGGCCCCACTTGTGCGCTGGCGGGGTCGTCAAAGGTGGACCGGACAGCAAGGCGCACTTTTTGAGCCATGGCCACCTCGACCGAGCGGGCCATGAGTACCTTGGCGCCCAAAGAGGCCATTTCAAGCATTTCCTCAAAACTGACAAAGCTGAGGCGTTTCGCCTTGGGAACCACGCGCGGGTCGGCGGTATAGACGCCGTCAACATCGGTGTAGATGTCGCAGCGGTCCGCATTGATTGCCGCCGCGACCGCCACAGCGGAGGTATCAGAGCCGCCCCGGCCCAGGGTGGTGATGCGCCCCAGGGGCGAGACCCCCTGAAAACCGGTAATGATGCAGACCTGATTATTTTCAAGCCGCTCATTGAGCACTTTGGGATCAATGCCGGTGATGCGGGCGGCACCGTGCACATTGTCGGTCAGAATGGGCACCTGCCAGCCGGCAAATGAACGGGCCGAAATGCCCCGGTCCTGCAGGGCAATGGCCATCAGTCCGGCGGTGACCTGCTCGCCCGAGGCAACAATTGCGTCATATTCGCGCGCATCGTGCATGGCGGCGGCCCGGCGGGTCAGGTCAACCAGCTCATTGGTCCGCCCGGCCATGGCCGAAACAATCACTGCCACCTGATGGCCGTCCTCGACCTCACGCACCACATGACAGGCGGCGCGCCGGATATGATCGATGTCGGCCACCGAAGTGCCGCCGAATTTCATGACGATGCGTGCCATTGAAAAACCGAAACTACCTGTTGGCGCCAGTTATCGCGCGCCGGTGGATGTCGCGGCGGACCCATGCCATAAACACCGGCATGGTTCAACCTGCGGAGACCAACATGAGCGCCTCCACAATCGATGAAAGCGAAATTGCCCGGTTTTCCGCCATGGCTGAAGCGTGGTGGGACCCGGCCGGAAAATTTAAACCCCTGCACCAGATCAATCCGGTTCGGCTGGCCTATATCCGCGAACATGTGATCGAACATTTCGGGCTGGATGGGGCAGTGCGGGAACCGCTGGCGGGGCTTCGAATGTTGGATATCGGGTGCGGCGGCGGGTTGTTATGCGAACCCATGGCCCGGCTGGGGGCCGAGGTGGTGGGGGTCGACCCGGGCCACGAAAACATTGCGATTGCGCGCGCCCACGCAAGGGACATGGAACTGGACATCGACTATCGGGCAACAGATGCGGAAACCCTGGCGGCGGCGGGCGAACAGTTTGATGTCGTGCTGAACATGGAAGTTGTGGAGCATGTGGCCGATGTCTCTTTTTATCTGAAAAGCTGCGCCGATCTGGTCAAACCGGGCGGACTGATGTTCGTCGCCACCATCAATCGCACCGCCCGGGCCTACGCACTGGCGATCATCGGCGCGGAATATGTGCTGGGGTGGCTGCCAAAGGGCACGCACAGCTACGACAGGTTCGTCACCCCGGACGAGGTTGGCTCGGTGCTGGGGCGCAACGGCATGCGGGTGCGGGGTAAATGCGGGGTGAGCTATATGCCGCTCAAGGACGCGTGGCGCAAATCACGTGATCTGGGGGTCAATTACATGCTGGTGGCGGAAAAAAACCGGCCGGCGTGAAATTTTAGTTATGTTCTTCGGGCAGGTTGGGCAGGGGCATGAAATCAATGCCGTCCTCGGACAGAGCGCGGGCCTCGTCCGAAGTGGCTTCCCCATAGATACCGCGTGCCGGGGTTTCGTTGAGATGTATCTTGCGGGCCTCATCGGCAAATTTCTCACCCACATATTCTGCTTCCGAGGTCACTTTGTCGCGCAGTTTGCGCATGGCTTTTCTGATCCGGGCATGTTCCGGGTGGCCGGTGGACAATGAAACCCGGTTCGGTTTTCTGGCGGCAACTGCGGGGGCCATCAATGCCTTTTGCACATGGGTGGAACCACAGACCGGGCATTCAAGCAACCCGTTTTGAACCTGAGTGTCGTAGGCGCCCGCGTTGCGAAACCAAGCCTCGAACCGGTGTTCCTGATCGCAGGCCACATTATAACTGATCACAATTAAGGTTTCTCCGGTTCCTGATGGTTTTACCTTGGCAGATCATGGTTAACGCTTAACGAAAAACCACGCAGATTGGCAAGGTTCGGCACCTTTTTTCGTGCCAGGGCGCTGGCGGCAGGGTCCAGCGAGGCCAAGGCAAAACCGGGCCGGTCATGATCGATTTCGGCCAGCACCTGTCCCCAGGGATCGACAATCATGGAATGGCCATAGGTGGTGCGACCGTTTTCATGGTGGCCGCCCTGGGCCGCGGCAACCACGAACGCGCCGTTCTCGATCGCCCGGGCGCGGACCAGGGTCGACCAATGGGCCTGGCCGGTTGGCACGGTAAAGGCCGATGGAATGGCAAACAAATCGGCCCCGGCCTGGGCCATGCGCGCGTAAAGCGCTGGAAAACGAACATCGTAACAAATGGTCATGCCCAGTTCGAAGGGGCCGACGGGCACCATGGTGGCGGTATTGCCGGGCTCATACATTTCGCTCTCCCGATAGGCGCCCGCCTCGTCCAGATCGGCATCAAACAGGTGGATCTTGTCATATTGGCCAACGGGCTGACCATCGGGACCAAACAGAACGGAGCGATTGAAAAAGCGACCGCTTTCAAGCGGTACGGCCATGGAGCCGATATGGAGGAAAATTTTCAGCTTTCGGGCCAGCCGGGAAAATTTCAGGGCGGCTTCTTCAAGGATGTCCGCACCTGAAAACTGTGCCAGTTTCGCCCGGTTCCCCGCAAGGCACAGGCTCATTTCCGGGGTTTGAACATACCGGGCGCCCTGTTCGGCGGCCTCGGTGACAAGGGCTTGAATGGACTGGATATTGGTGTCCGGGTCATGGCCCGAACAAAGTTGTACAACCGCCGCTTTCATCGCGCCAAAAACCTCATTTCAGTGGGTGGTGTGTGGTCAGACCGCCAACATCCCATCGAGTTTCCCCCGGCGCTCCAGGGCGGCCATATCGTCAAATCCACCCACATGTTCATCGTTGATAAATATCTGGGGTACCGTGCGCCGCCCCCGGGAACGCTTGGTCATTGCGGCGCGCAGGGACCAGCTCTCATCGACGGGGATCTCTGAATATTCAACATTTTTTTGCTCAAGCAGCTTCTTGGCAGCGATGCAATAGGGACACCAGGCGGTGGTATAAATTTCAACTTTGGGCAATTCACACCCCCCGGGCGCGTCTTACGCGCATGAGTATTATCAATCCAGCATATGGGTCAAACAGAGACCAAGGTCAAACCGGGTCGCCAACAACACGGGCGAAACTGAGCACATCTATGCGATCCACGCCGGCTTTTTTCAACACCCGGGCGGCTTCGTTAATGGTGGCCCCGGTGGTTATGACATCTTCGACCAGCAGGACGGGCCGACCGGCAACGCGGCTGATCAAGCCGGGCGCAACCGAGAATGCGCCGGCGACATTGGCGGCGCGCTGGCGGGCATTCAGGCCCACCTGCTGTTTGGTATGCCGGTGACGAACGATAACATCATGGCCAATGTCCAGACCGGTGGTGCGACCGATCTCCAGAGCCAGCAGGTTCGATTGATTAAAGCGGCGCGCCAGCCGCCGCCGCCAATGGAGCGGGACCGCGACCAGCAACGGGGCCGGGGCAAACAATTCATCCCCGGCGCCGCCCATGAGCGAAGCGCACAGGCGAACCAGTTCGGTGCGATCGCCGTATTTGAGACGGCCTATCAACCGCCGGGCCACCGGGCCATAGCGCACGGCAGAGCGGGCACGATCAAAGGGCGGCGGGCGGGCAATGGCTTCGGCGGAAAGGGTGCCGGGGCCCAGATCAAAGGCAAACGGGATGCCCAGCCGGGGACACAGGGGGGCGCTGATAAACTCAAGCTTTCGCCAGCAGGGGGCGCACAGGGTGTGGGCTTTTTGCACCGGTTGGGCACACACCGCGCACACCGGCGGAAACAAAAAATCGGCCAACAGGGCCCCTGCCGCCCGGACCCGGACAACACCCGCTTTGACATCGCCCCGCCGGGCACCCATAAACATTGCGGACCCATTTTTTTCGCATTGCACAGCCAGACAACGTTAACATGGCGGGGCGATGCGGTCGCGGGCAATAAAATGAACCAACAGGCGCCTCCACAAATATTTGATGCCGTCCGTATCGGGCAAAATCTTAAGCGGCGAACCAAAAATTCTGATTTTCTCACCCCGCTGATCGTTGCCGATCTGCATCAGCGACTGGGGCTGGTAAGCCGACGGTTCGAGCGGGCGATCATTGCCGGACCCGACCCCAAAGCCCTGCCCGATACCACCGTTTCGGCCAGTGGTCCGGTTCGGTTTTTGCGTGCCGGACGGCTGATCGAGCGCACCAGCGGGGCCACCAGCGGGGGCCTGCAAGAAGCACTTTTTCCCGGTTACGCCGCCCCCTTTGACCTGATCGTTTCGGTGCTTGATCTGAGTTGTATCAATGATCTGGCGGGGATGCTGGTGCGCATTCGAGGGGCGCTTGTGCCCGACGGGCTGTTTTTGGGTGCCCTTGTGGGCGGGGCGTCACTTGGGGAAATGCGCCGGGCCTGGTTTGAGGCCGACAGCGACGCTTACGGGGGCGCCTATGCACGGGTGGCGCCCATGCTGGATGTTCGCAATGCGGGTGCTTTGTTGCAGCGGGCCGGCTTTAGCTTGCCGGTGGTGGATGTGGAAAGCCATAAGCTGCGCCATGGCAGCGGGCTGGCCGCCATGGCCGATATCAAGGCGCTGGGGGGGTCAAACCCGCTTCTGGACCGACCCAGACGGGCGGTAACCGCTAGCCATCTTGGGCGGGCCGCCGCCGCCTATGAACGGTTGACCCTGGATAAAGACGGGCGCTATGCCATGGGGCTGGAAATTGTCTGGATGTCGGGCTGGGCACCCCATGCAAGCCAGCAGCGCCCCCTTGAGCCGGGGTCCGCGCGCCAAAGCCTGAGAGACGCGCTGGGGGACAAATCGTAGAACTTCAGAACCCGAGAAGTTCCCGGCAACCGCATAGACTGTTTTGATGGAATCAAAACTGCAGTCTAATCCTTTGTTTAAGCGTGTCATTTATCCGATAACCGGTGCCCACTTATCGGTGACACGCTCTAGATCTGGCTGGTGGCGTTGTCGAGCTGATTGCCGACACCGGCGCCATTGGCGCCAAACAGATTTTCCAATCCAGTGCCGAACGCGGTAAACGCGGCAATGGCCCCCACCGCAATCAGCGCGGTAATGAGGCCATATTCGACCATGGTTGCAGCTTTGTCGTCGGCAAAAAATCGGGCGATGTCCCCGGTAAACCTTTTCATTGTCCTTAACCCTGTTACCCGTGTTGCAGCAGGTCACACAGGTGTGCGACCAACGGCTGATCGGCCGGTGGCATGGGGTAGTCACGCAATTTTGCCGGTCTGGCCCATTTAAGGGCATCATGTACCAGCGGGCGAGGTGTCCCATGCCATTTTCGGCATACATAAAGTGGCATCAACAAATGAAATTTTTCATAAGCAAAAGAAGCGAATGCAAGCGGTGCCAGGCAGGCCGTTTGTGTTTGAATACCCAGCTCCTCATCCATTTCACGAATTATCGCGGCCTCGGGGCTTTCGCCGGGTTCGATCTTGCCGCCGGGGAACTCCCAAAGCCCAGGCATGGATTTGCCTTCGGGGCGCCGGGCGATCAAAACCCGACCGTCATCGTCAATCAGGGCGCAGGCGACAACCAGAGTGAGCGGGGTGGGATTATCCATCAACTGCGATAACTGGCGTTGATATCTATATAACCGTGGGTGAGGTCGCAGGTGTAGGCGGTAAATTTGCCCTGCCCAAGCCCCAGATCAATGGCAATGGAAATCTCGGTTCCCTTCATATAGGCGGAGGTTGCGGTTTCATCGTGCCCGGGCGCCCGCTCCCCGTCTTTGGCCACGGCAAGCGACCCGAACCAGATGGCCAGCCGGTCACGATCGGCGGGTTCGCCGGCCTTGCCCACCGCCATGACAACCCGGCCCCAATTGGCATCCTCGCCGGCAATCGCGGTTTTCACCAGCGGTGAATTGGCAACCGATTTCGCAACCACCGCCGCGCTTTGATCGGAGACGGCACCTGTTACGGCAATGGACACCAGTTTTGTCGCGCCCTCGCCATCGCGCACCACCTGCATGGCCAGATCGAACATTACCTGGCCAATGGCTTTGGAAAATATCGCGTATCCGGGGTCGCTGGTTTTGCTTAAGGGGGCCAGGCCGCGCCGTGAGGCCCGACCGGTGGCAAACAGTAAAACCGTATCGGAGGTGGAGGTATCGCTATCGACGGTAATGGCGTTAAAACTGGTCTTTACCTGATCGTTCAGCGCCGCCTGCAGCACCAGGGGGGAGACTTCAAGATCGGTGAACAAAAAAGCGAGCATGGTGGCCATGTCCGGGGCGATCATGCCCGAACCCTTGGCAATGCCGACCACCCGAGCCCGGGCGCCGTTCATATCAATGGGTGCTGTCGCGCCTTTGGCAAACGTGTCGGTGGTCATGATCGCTTCGGCGGCGTCGCGCCAAGAATCAGATTCGCGGGAAGAATCAGCGCCGAGCCGGGCCGACATTTGCGATAAAACTCCGTCAAACCGCTCCGGATCAAGCGGTTCGCCAATGACGCCGGTAGAGGCCAAAAAAACCTCATCCACCGGGCATCCCGCCGCTTTGGCCGCCAGTTCGGCGGAACGTTCAACAGCGTGACGGCCTTTCAGACCGGTAAAAGCGTTGGCGTTGCCCGAATTGACCAGCAGGGCCCGGGCCCGGCCATTGCCGAGGTGGGCGCGGCACCAGTCCACGGCAGCCGAGGGGCATTTTGAGCGGGTAAACACGCCGGCCACCGAGGTGCCGGGGGCACAGGTGACAAACAGGACGTCGGTGCGGTTTGAATAGGTAATTCCCGCCTCGGCGGTGGCGAATTTCACCCCGTCGATTTGGGGTAAATCCGCAAATCCGGGCGGCGCCAGGGGCGAGACAGGAGGCGGCATTCAGCCGCCGGTCCCCGGATCGGTCGAAGCGGTATCGTCCTCTTGCAGATTCGGGTCCAGAATTTCAATTTTTGCGCCCTCTCGCAATGTCGCGACGATGGAGTCAAATTTTTCAAACACGAGTTGCTGGCGGATTTGCGGAATTAGCTGGGCAATGGCAGGCGGGGTCGATACCGAACGCTCTTCGAGCCGGATGAGGTGCCAGCCGAACTGGCTTTCCACCGGTTCAGAGACTTCGCCCGCCTCCAGGGCAAACGCCGCCGCTTCAAAGGGCGGCACCATCTGGCCGCGACCGAAAAATCCCAGATCTCCGCCATTCTGGCCCGAACTGTCAGCAGACTTTTCCCGCGCGAGTTCTTCAAACGGGCGTCCGGCCCTGATCTCTTCGAGCACCGCGATAGCATCCTGCTCGGTGGCGACCAGAATATGGCTGGCGCGAATGAGTTCCTGGGGCTCAAAGCCGGCAACCATGGTGTCATAGACCGCCTCCATCTCTTCTTGAGAAATGGAGCCGGCGATGACCTGCTCGAAATAGGCGCGGCGCAGGGCCCGCTCTTCGAGGTAGGTCCGGCGGCGCAGGTAAACTTCTGTCTCATCCATGTTTGCCGCCCGGGCGGCCTGGGCCATCACTTTCATGTCAATGAGGACCCCGAGTAAGAAACCCCGGCGTTCGGCGGCAGGAATATTATCGACCTCGGTGCCCAGGTCCTCGGCTGCAAACTGCAAATCCTGTTCGGTGATGGTCTCGCCGCCCACCACCGCCAGCGGCGCGTCTGCTGCCACGTTGGCCTGGGCCAGCGCCGCGCTGACCGCACCTAAACCAAATACCACCAAAAACAACCCAAACACCCACCCCCTGGCGGGCATTTTTTTACCAGCGTACATTACGCCCATCCTGTTCACTCTTGACCAAACGCCTAACCGGTCCCGCCCCCAGGAAACCCGGGGCCCACAATTGCGCCATTTTGCCGGCGTTGACAAGCTAAACCACCGCACTTACATCTCCAAATGCGTTAGGTCACGGACCCATAATCCGGGCCTTGGGCGCCTCTGTTTTGCCCGAACCATCATCACCCGCCGGGCCGTTCGAGCCTGATTTACAAGGAAATGAGCCGAAATGGCCCTCGTCGCATTCGCCAAAAAACTGTTTGGCTCCGCCAATGAACGCCGGATCCGGCAGTATCAACCCAATATAGCCGCCATAAACGCCCTGGAAGACGAACTGACGGGGATGAGCGACGACGAACTCCGGGCGCGCACCGCCGAGATGCGAAGCGAAGTCGCCAACGGCAAGAAAGTCAATGATTTACTGGTGCCCGCGTTCGCCATTGTGCGCGAAGCCTCGAAACGGGCGCTGGGGCTGAGGCACTTCGATATGCAGCTTGTGGGCGGCATGGTGCTGAATGAAGGCTCGATTGCCGAGATGCGCACCGGGGAGGGCAAAACCCTGGTCGCCACGTTGCCGGTCTATTTGAACGCCCTGGCCGACAAGGGCGTGCATGTGGTCACCGTCAATGACTATCTGGCCCGGCGGGATGCGGAATGGATGGGGCGGATCTATGAGTTTTTGGGCCTGACCACCGGCGTTATCGTGCACGGGCTCACCGATGATGAACGCCACATCGCTTACGCGGCCGATGTCACCTATGGCACCAACAATGAGTTCGGGTTCGACTATTTGCGCGACAACATGAAATATTCCCGGGCGCAAATGGTTCAGCGTGGCCATGCCTTTGCCATTGTCGATGAAGTGGACAGTATTCTCATTGACGAAGCGCGCACGCCGCTGATCATTTCAGGCCCGGCGGAAGACCGGTCCGAGCTTTATGCGCGGATCGACAAATTCATCCCCGATATCGACGACGATGATTTCGAACTGGATGAAAAACAGCGCGCCGTCACCTTTACCGACGCAGGCGTGGAAAAACTCGAAGTGGTGCTGCGCGAAGCCGACCTGATCAAGGAAGGCACACTTTATGACATCGATAATGTTTCGATCGTGCACCATCTGAACAGCGCGCTGCGGGCCCACAAACTGTTCAACCGGGACAAGGATTATATCGTTCGCAATGATGAAGTGGTGATCATTGACGAGTTTACCGGGCGCATGATGCCGGGCCGGCGTTACTCCGAAGGGCTGCACCAATCCATCGAAGCGAAAGAAAATGTCACCATCCAGCCCGAAAGCCAGACCCTGGCCTCGATTACCTTCCAGAACTATTTCCGGCTTTATACAAAACTGGCTGGCATGACCGGTACCGCAGCCACCGAAGCGGAAGAATTCAACGACATCTACAAGCTCGAAGTGGTGAGCATTCCCACAAATGTGCCCGTGGCCCGTATTGACGAGGAAGATGAGGTCTATCGCACCTTCGACGAAAAATTCAACGCGGTTGCCGCCGAGATCCAGGAAGCGCAACAGCGCGGGCAGCCGGTGCTGGTGGGCACGACCTCGATTGAAAAATCGGAGGTGCTCGCCGAAATGCTGCGCAAAAAAGGCGTTGAAGGGATCAAGGTTCTTAATGCGCGCTACCACGAGCAGGAGGCGGCAATCATTGCCGACGCCGGGGTCAGCGGGGCGGTGACCATTGCCACCAACATGGCCGGACGGGGCACCGATATTCAACTCGGGGGCAATTTCGATATGCGGGTTGCCACCCAGACCGAGGGGCTGGAGGAGGCCGAACGGGAGGCAAAGATCGCCGAGATAAAAGCTCAGGTGGAAACCGACAGAGCCAAAGTGCTCGCCGCGGGCGGCCTGCACATTATTGGCACCGAACGGCACGAAAGCCGGCGGATCGACAACCAGTTGCGCGGCCGGGCCGGTCGGCAGGGTGATCCGGGGCGGTCAAAATTTTATGTCTCGTTGCAAGATGATCTGATGCGTATATTTACCCCCGAACGCATGGAAGGGGTTTTGACCAAGCTCGGACTTGAAGAGGGCGAGGCCATTGCCCACCCCTGGGTTTCCAAAGCGCTGGAACGGGCCCAGGGCAAAGTCGAGGCACGCAATTTCGATATCCGCAAAAACATCCTCAAATTCGACGATGTGATGAATGACCAGCGCAAGGTCATTTTTGAGCAGCGGGTGGAACTCATGGATGATGAAAGCGTGGTGGATACCATCGCCGACATGCGCCACGATGTGGTCGACACGATCATGGGCCGCACGGTGCCGCCAAAATCCTATCCCGAACAGTGGGACACAAAACGGCTCAGGGAAGAGGCGCATAAATTTCTGGGGATCGATGCACCTGCGGACCGCTGGGCCGTGGAAGAAGGGATCGACGAGGAAAAAGTCCGTGACCGGCTCATTGAAGCGGCGGATCAGGTATCGGCGGCAAAGGTGGCGCAGTTTACTCCCGAAATCATGCGGCAGGTGGAAAAACAGGTCCTGTTGCAATCCATCGACCAACTGTGGCGCGAGCACCTGATTACCCTGGATCATCTGTCCAAGGTTATCGGCTGGCGCGGCGTCGCCCAGCGTGATCCGCTCAACGAGTACAAGCAGGAAAGCTATCAGTTGTTCGAAGCGCTGCTGGATAATTTGCGCGAGGTGGTGGTGGGTCAGCTCAGCCATGTGGAAGTGCAGGTGCGCCAGCCCGAAATGCCGCCCCCCGATTTCGCCCAGATGAGTGAAAATCTGACCGGTGGTGCCACCAACGGTTCGGGCGCACGGGCCGCCGGGCCCCGGGGCGCTGCCGGAGTTGGTGGAGCTGCTGGAGCTGCCGCGCCTGGCGGCGCGTCCACGGCCGAGATTGACCGCAACGACCCCACAACCTGGGGCAAGGTGCGCCGCAACGAGCCCTGCCCGTGCGGTTCGGGAAAGAAATACAAGCACTGCCACGGCGCTTATTAGGTTTTTTGGTCTTTTTTGCCTCACGCCGAGTTCGCAAGTGCTCA
>JAADFY010000076.1 GCA_013152625.1 Alphaproteobacteria bacterium | reverse complement strand
ATAGGGGCTCGCACCTCGAATTCTATAATGGCGGCTGCTCCCATAGGGGCTCGCACCTCGCCGGGCGCCGGGGACAAAAACGACGACAAGTCATCAAAATGTCCATCTTCGGCCTCATTTAACGCTCCTTGAAGCGCTTCTGACCGAGAAAAAGAGCGAGCCTGATATGCTGTTTGCCCAACGGTTTGCGCCTTTGCGCCGCCGCGTCACAGGATTGTTCGTTGCCGCCATGGTGGCACTGTCCGCGCCGGTGGCTTTTGGCCAGCGGGTTTCGCTTATTCAGGATGCCGAGATCGAATCCATGATTTCCGCGTTTGCCCAACCCATTCTTAAAGCGGCGGGCATGGGCCGTACCCAGGTCCGGATCGTTAATGACCGCCGATTTAACGCTTTTATTGACGATACCGGCACCATCTACATTTACACGGGCATGATCATTGATATCGAAAATCCCCGGGAGTTGAAGGCGGTTCTGGCCCACGAAATCGCCCATCTTGCCGGTGGCGATGTCAACCGTATTCGCTCTCAAATGGAAAATGCGGCCCGCATCCAGGCCGCCACCATGCTTTTGGGGCTGGGACTGATGGCCGCCTCAGCTGCTGGTGATGGCACCCAGGCCCTCGGCGGCGCCGCCTCGACGCTGATCATGGCCTCCCAGTCCGCTTTGCAGAACAATCTCATGGCTTTTCGCCGCTCCGAAGAGAGTGCCGCCGACGCCGCCGCCGTCAGGTTTCTCACCGCCGCCGGCCAGTCCACAAAAGGCGTTGAGGAAATCCTGAATACCATGCTGGAAAGCCAGAGCCTTCGGGCCGCCGCCGCCAGCTATCTGGCCACCCACCCCATCGCCCAGGACCGGATCAACCAGGTGGTAAAAGCCGCTCGCGCTAGCCCCACATACAACCGCGCGGACACCGGCAGCGAAATTCGGATGCTGGCCATGGCCCAGGCCAAGATTGTCGGCTATCTGGAACCGGCGCGAACCGTGCGGATCCGATACCCCAACTCCGACCGCACATTGCCGGCCCGGTATGCAAGGGTGATCGCAGGATACCGGGCCGGTGCCGGACCGGGAGCGGTAGCGGCCATGGCAAATCTGGTGGCCGAACAGCGTTCAAACCCGTATTTTCAGGAATTATACGGCCAGATGTTCCTTGAGACCGGCCAGGCGGTGCAATCCATTGGCCCCCTGCGGCGGGCGGTAGAACTGGCCCCGGACAAGTTGCCTATCCGTGTTTTGTATGGCCATGCTCTGGTGGAAGCCGGCGGGGCCGCCAACCTGCAGGAAGCCGTACGCCAGCTTGGCCGAGCGTCGCGCCAGCCCAATCCCTATCCGCGTGTTTTCCGCCTGCTGGCCCGGGCCCATGCGGGGCTGGGCAATGTGGGGCAGGCCGATCTGGCGGCAGCGGAGGCGGCATTTCTTGCCAAGGATCTGCCGCTTGCCCGGGCTCTGGCCGGCAAGGCGCGGGAAAAACTGAAAAACGGTTCGCCGGGCTGGTTACGCGCTGATGACATTTTAGCCATAACATCGTAATCTCGGTCCAACCCCCGCTGAAAGGAACGCCCCCAATGTTTTCCCGCTCTTTTATCTTTGTCGCCGCGCTTGTACTCGCGGTGGGGACAACCATGGGGTACGGCATTTTTTCGGCGACAGCCCCCACGGGCCTGAGCGCCGGTGATGTGCGCGCCATTGTCCAGGACGTGCTTGACGAGCGCCCCGAAGCGCCCGCTGCCGGCCCGGTGGCGTCGGTGGACCCCGGCACGATCAATCCCATGATCGAAACTTATCTCATGGACGATCCGCGCATTCTGGAACGCCTGTCCATTGCCTTGCAGACTGAATTGGACAATGAAGCGCGGGCCGAGGTCAAAGTGGCGCTGGCGGCGCTTTCGGACGTCCTGTATTCGGACCCACAGCACCCGGTGCTGGGCAATCCCGAGGGTGACGTGACCATTGTCGAACTGTTTGACTACAATTGCCCCTATTGCGCCCGCTCGATGCCCGAACTTATGCAAATGATCGATGAGGACCCCGACCTGCGGGTTATCCTGAAAGAATTTCCGGTGCTTGGCCCCGGTTCAACGGAAGCGGCGCGGATTTCGGTGGCCGTGCTTGAAGCGGGCGCCGACTATGATGATTTTCACCAGCGTCTGTTCGCCGTGCGCGGGGGGGCCGACGGCGCCTCTGCCATGAGAATTGTCAGTGACATGGGGCTGAATGCGGTGGAGATCGAGCTGCAAAGTGCTTCCCAGACCACCACCGATGTAATTCAGCGCAGTTTTGACATTGCCCAGGCGCTGCAAATATCGGGAACCCCGGCCTTTATCATCGGCGATGAAATCGTCATGGGTGCAGTGGGCATTGACGTGTTGCGCCAAAAGGTTGCCTCGGTGCGCGAATGTGGGTCGACAATTTGCAACTGAACGATCCGATGGACCGTTCAGCGATCAAACGGGGTCCCGGCTCGTGGGCCGGGACGGTGCAGTCTGGTGGCAGCTGTTTAGAAAAAAAGAGCCCGCCCGCCGGGGGTTTTACGCCTCGCCCAGCACGGTCCATTGTGAATTATTCCGCGATGACACAACGGCGGCCACAATAAATTCCAGCCCTTCAACCCCGTCATCCACATCAGGCAGCATCTCACCGCCCTTACCGGTGCGGATGACCTGGGCAAACTCGGTATAAAGAGTGGCAAAGGCCTCAAGATAGCCCTCGGGATGGCCGGCGGGAATGCGCACCCCTGCGCCAGCGGCCCCCTCCCCGGCCGTGGTGATCGCCCCGCCCCGGGTGAGCAACTGGCGGGGTTGGCCAAGCGGGCAAAACCACATCTTGTTCGGTTCCGCCTGAACCCACTCAAGGCCCGCTTTTTCCCCGTAGATCCGCAACATCAGCCCGTTTTCGTGCCCCGGCGCCACCTGTGACGCCCACAACATGCCCCGAGCACCCCCCTCAAACCGGAGCAGGATATGAACATTGTCGTCCACCTGTCGCCCGGCCACGAACGTGTGCAGATCGGCGCAAAGTGCCTCGGTTTTCAATCCGGTGACAAACCGCAAGAGATTATAGGCATGGGTGCCGATGTCGCCCACACAGCCGCCCATGCCGGACCGGGCCGGGTCGGTGCGCCACCCGGCCTGTTTCTGGCCGGAATTTTCCAATGGTTGGGCCAGCCATTCCTGGGGATATTCCGCCTGCACCACCCGAATGGCACCCAGCGCCCCCGATGCCACAAGGGCCCGGGCCTGCCGCATCAGCGGATAGCCCGTATAGTTGTGGGTGAGCAGAAATTCAGCTTTTGATCTCCGCACGACATCACGCAGAGCGCGGGCATCGGCAAGGGTCGAGGTTAAAGGCTTATCGCAAATCACATGCACGTTTTTTTCCAGAAATGCCTTTGCCGGGGCGAAATGCACATGGTTGGGCGTCACGATCGCCACCGCTTCGATACCGTCGGCCCGGGCCGCTTCTTTTTTGGCCATGGTTTCGAAATCTGGGTAGTTGCGGTCGGCGGCCAACCCCAGTTCGCGGCCCGAGGCCAGCGCCGTCTCCGGGGTGGACGACAGCGCCCCGGCCACCAGATCATATTGATCGTCAATACGCGATGCAATGCGATGGACCGCGCCGATAAAGGCGTTTTTGCCGCCCCCCACCATGCCCAGCCGGATGCGTTTGTGTGGGCTCATGATTTTTTATCCCTGGTTGATTGCGGGCCGGCGCTCAGATCAGGCCGAGCATCCTGCGGTTCGCCTCATTGTCGGTGTCGGCGCCGGCAAAATCGTCAAAGGCCGTTGTCGTGACCTCAATGATATGATCGGCAATAAATTGGGCACCCTCCCGGGCGCCGTCCTCGGGATGTTTTAAGCAGCATTCCCATTCCAGAACCGCCCAGCCGGCGAAATCATATTGGGTGAGTTTGGAGAAAATGGCGCCAAAATCCACCTGCCCGTCCCCCAGGGATCGAAAGCGCCCTGCCCGGTCGGTCCAGGATTGAAAACCACCATAAACACCCTGACGCCCCGTCGGGTTGAACTCGGCATCCTTGACGTGGAACATTTTGATCCGGTCTTTGTAAATATCAATAAAATCTTTATAATCAAGGCACTGGAGAACGAAGTGACTGGGATCGTACAAGATTTTACAGCGGGGATGATTTTTGACCCGGGCTAAAAACATCTCAAATGTCACCCCGTCATGCAGGTCTTCGCCGGGGTGAATTTCATAGCAGATGTCCACCCCGTACTCGTCGAACTTATCCAGAATCGGGGTCCAGCGCCGCGCCAGTTCGTCAAAGGCGGTCTCGATCAGCCCGGCGGGCCGCTGCGGCCAGGGATACATGTACGGCCAGGCCAAAGAACCGGAAAAGGTGGCGTGTTCGCTCAGGCCGAGGTTGCGCGACGCGCGGCCGGCCATGAGGACCTGTTCAGTGGCCCATTCGGTGCGTGCCTTGGGATTACCGCGTGCCTGTTCGGGGCAAAACCCGTCAAACGCCAGATCATAAGCGGGATGTACCGCCACAAGCTGGCCCTGCAAATGGCTGGACAACTCGGTGATTTCCATACCGTGCTGCGCAACAACACCGGCGATTTCATCGCAGTAGGTTTTTGACGATGCAGCGCGTTCCAGATCAATCAGCCGCTTGTCCCAGGTCGGGATCTGAACCCCTTTGTAGCCTAGCCCGGCGGCCCAGCCGCAAATGGCCTCCAGAGAATTGAACGGCGCGGTATCCGCCGCAAACTGGGCCAGAAAAATCGCCGGTCCCTTTATCGTATTCATGATTTTCCCCCTCGCTGGCTCAAGACGCCACCAGCATATCCCCTGCCTCTTGCGGCGCGAGCAGGGCCGGTTGGGCGCAAGTTGTGGTCAATTCGACAAATTCCCCGCTCTCGCCGGATTTCAAGATCGAGGTCATGATGTCAACCCCGTGCAGGGTGCTCTGGAGTGAGCAGCGCGGTGGCCGGTTCCCCTCGATCGCCCGCACCATATCGGCCAGCCCCGCACAGCGGTAGTTCGCCAGGCCGGCCCCGCCGTTTTCTCCGGGTTGGTTGGGCACCGCCAACGGGTGATCCCAGGGCGCAACGATTTCGCGTTCCCCACTCGTGTCGGCGATCGACACATCGCCGCCAAAAAAGTTCGGGTCGGGCACGAAAATCGTACCGCCGGTTCCGTAAAGCTCCATTGGGCTGTGACCATGGCCAAATACGTCCCAGCTTGCCCCAAGGGTTATGATCGCACCATTGGCAAATTCGATCAGGGCGTGAAGGGTGGTGGGGGTTTTGACCGGAATTTTCTCGCCGGCCCTGGGGTCGCTGGTAATGGTACGTTCGGCGCTGGCCATGCCGGTCATGGCCGCAACCCGTTTTGCGGGACCAATAAGATTGATCAGATTGGCAATATAATAGGGGCCGATATCGAGCACCGGCCCGGCGCCGGGCAAAAAGAAAAAGTCCGGGTTGGGGTGCCAGTGTTCCATGCCCTTGGAAAGCACATGACAAGTGCCATGGGTGATTTTTCCCACCCGGTTGTCGTCAATCAGCTTGCGGGCCCATTGGTGGGCGCCGCCCAACACGGTATCGGGGGCGCAACCGACCTGGCGGCCCGCCTTTTTGGCCCGCGCTTTCAGGTCATTGCCCTGTTCGAGGCTCAGACAGAGCGGTTTTTCCGAATAGGCGTGCTTGCCGGCATCCAGAATAGCGCAGCTAACATCATAGTGGGCATCCGGTATCGTCAGGTTGACCACCACGTCAATATCGTCGCTGGCCAATAGCTGGTCGATGGAGCGGGCATCCACATCAAATTCACTGGCCCGTTCCGTTGCGGCGGCGGGCACGAGATCGGCGATAGCGCGCATTTCGATGTCTTTGAACAAGCGCCCCAGTTTCAGGTACGCGGCGGAGATGTTGCCGGCGCCAATGATTCCAATTCCATATTTTTTTGACATTGCTCTTGGGTCCGGTTCAGCGATTGAGGGTGTTCAGGGTGGCGATGGAGCGGCGGGCAAAGCGCTCATAATCGGACGGGTTGTCGTGCTCCATCACCCAATGGGTGCAGGCGGTGTCCGATTTTACAGCGGCAATGATTTTTGGCCAGTCCATGGTCCCGTGGCCCACATCGGACCAGCCGTCCTCATCGGCGCTTTGGCCGGCGGGGGCCCGGTCCTTGATATGAATGGCCACCACCCGGTCGGCGTATTTTTTCATCCACGCCACCGGGTCCTGTCCCCCCACATCCACCCAGGCCACATCGCATTCCCACACGATTTCGGGCGCCCCTTGCAGGATCAGATCCATGGGATACGCACCGCTGTCGGTTTTCTTGAATTCAAAGTTGTGGTTGTGCCAGCCAAATTTAATGCCAGCGTCGGCCAGTTTTGTGCCAATGGCGGCCAAGTTTGCGCTAAGGCGCTGCCAGTCGGCATCGTTTGAGGTCCGGTCGGCTTCGGGAATGGCGGGGCAGAAGATCATTTCCATGCCCAGGGTTTTGGCGATGGAAATGGCCGCGTCGGTGTCGGCCAGATCGGTGATCCCCATGTGGCCGGTTGGCATGGTCAGCCCGTTATCGTCGAGCATTTTTTTCAAACCGACCGGGTCGTCATAGAGGTCGCCATAGCCTTCGACCCGTGTGTAGCCAAGGGCTGAAACGGTGGCGAGGACTTTGCTCCAGGGCAGAAAATTGCGGGCGCTGTATAGTTGAAATGAAAGTTCCATGGTTTTTTCCCTGTTGTTAGCTGGTCGGACAGCGCGCTGGCGGAATGGCGCATTCAGGCCAATTTCGCAGGCAGGCTGTCAGCTCCCGATTATGCCGGTGTCCGACGCTTTGGTCCTTGTTTGGTCGCGTTTCCGAACCGGATAACCGGGTCCACTTATCCTGGAAACGCTCT
>JAADFY010000075.1 GCA_013152625.1 Alphaproteobacteria bacterium | reverse complement strand
GAGGCGCTGTGCTTCTAAAAACCGGCCGGTGTCGGTAAGTTCGCGCAACCGGGCCGCCAGTTCGGTCTTGATGGATTTCATGGCCTGATTAAGGGTCGGGCGGGGCGTGACATAGTGGGAGTTGGCATAGACCCGGATCTGCTTGAGGTCGCCGCCCCGCTTGCCGGTCAGGGGGTCAACCTCGGAGATGTTTTCAATCTGGTCGCCAAACAGGGTGATGCGCCACGCAACACTGTCATAGTGGGCGGGAAATATCTCCACCGTGTCCCCGCGCACCCGAAACGCCCCCCGGGCAAATCCGGCGTCGGCGCGCTTGTATTGCAGGGCGACCAGATCGGCGAGCAACCCGCGCTGGTCGATTTTTTGCCCCACTTTGAAGTCTAAAATCATCGCCGTATAGGTTTCCACCGAGCCGATGCCGTAAATGCAGCTCACCGAGGCGACGATGATAGCGTCATCGCGTTCCAGCAGCGCCCGGGTGGCGGAGTGGCGCATCCGGTCGATCTGCTCGTTGATGGTGGATTCTTTTTCAATGTAGGTGTCGGTGCGCGGCACATAGGCCTCGGGCTGGTAATAGTCATAGTACGAGACGAAATATTCCACGGAATTTTCGGGAAAAAAGCTCTTGAATTCCCCGTAGAGCTGGGCGGCCAGGGTCTTGTTGGGGGCCAGAATGAGGGCCGGGCGCTGGGTTCTGGCAATCACCTGGGCGATGGTAAATGTCTTGCCGGAGCCGGTCACTCCAAGCAGCACCTGATCGGTTTCGCCATTGTTGACCCCCTCGACGAGATCGGCAATCGCCTGGGGCTGATCCCCGGCCGGTTCGAATTCGGTGTCGAGGCGAAAACGGATGCCGCCCTCCATCTTGGCCGGACGTTCGGGCCGGTGGGGCACCCAGGCCGGGGCGCCCTCGACTTCTTTGCGCCCGTGTTCGATCAGGTTTTGCAACGCGGCGACGGTGGCGGTGACGCCGGGGCTGCTGGCGCTTGCCGGGCCGCTGGTAAACCCGGCTTGAGGCGCTTCGCCAAATCCGTCGAGGTTGGCCGGGCGCTCCACCGAATTGGCTTTCGATTTTGGCGAGCGCGGCGACATGCCGGTCACGGTGTCCGGGTGCGAGGTCTTTGTGGTGCGGCGTTTGTCGAATTCTGTTTTGGGCGGCGCGGCTTTCTCGGCTGCCTCGCGATCCAGCCGGCGCTGGTTGCGCAGCCGTTCCTGGGGCAGGCGGCGTGAAGCCTCGATGTCCTCCGCTTTTTCAATCTCGCCGATGAACTCGTCGATGGAAAAGCTGGTGTCGGGCGCAGGCTTGGTTTTGGGCGCCGGGCGGCGGGTTTTTTTGCTGGCAGACATGGGGCTGGGGGTCATTTTGTTGCAACGGTCAGGCCAGGATTTCTTAACACGCAGAGAACGAATAGGGAACCGATGATCGGGGGGGCTCGGCCCCGGGTCCCGTGTCGCCCCCATCGGCAGCCTGTGCCCGTGCAATATCGGGCGACAATCTCGTGACCTAAAGGGCGATCTTAACCGGATCCTGTCTTCATGGAACCTGCGACTTGATGCAAAAAGGAACCCCGCTATGCCCCTGGGAACTGTTCTCGTCCTGACCGTGGCTGTGGTAACCGCCAGCCTTTATATTCACTATGAAGTGCTGCGGGTGGTGTCGGAGGCAATGCCAAACATGCGCCTGCCGCCCCGAAGTCGGCTTCTGGTGGTGCTCGGCGCGGTCACGATTGCCCATCTGCTCGAAATCGGCCTGTTTGCGGTCGGATACGGGCTACTGGACGGCAATGACGGTTTTGGCGCTTTGACCGGGCTGTCTGAGGGGAAGTGGCTGGACTATTTCTACTTTTCGGCCGCCACCTACACCACCCTCGGGATTGGCGACATAATCCCCACCGGACCATTGCGGCTGGTGGCGGCGGTGGAATCCCTGTTCGGCCTGGTGCTGATCGGCTGGTCAGCCTCCTTCACCTTTCTGGCCATGCAGAAATTCTGGGGCCTGCACAAACGCTCGCGGGCGGAAAGAGCGGGCGACTGAGCGGGACCTCGTTTTGCGTGCAGCGGATAAAAAAACACCGCCCCGGGGGTACCGGGACGGCGTTCTGGGAGGTCAGCCGGGCGACCGTCTGGCCGCCCGATTGGATCAGTTAAGCGCTTTATAGGAGCTGACTTTGTTGTTCATGCCCACACCGAGGGAAGGGTCGGAGGAGTTCCGGACCTGGCACCCGCCAGCATAGCCGAAGTTGCGGCAAATACGGACCCGTGCACCGTTGATCAGCTGAAAGGACGAGATCTTGTTGTTCCATGCCGCGGGCAGGTTGGGGTCATTGGTGCCCGCCGGTACGCAAAAGCTGGATCCGCCATAGTTAATGCCTTTGTAAAAGCACACTTCGGCAACCAGAGGAGGGGGAGGAGGGGGCGCAATACTGTCAATAACAGCGCCGGCGATCCCGCCAAAAATTCCAAGAGCAAGGGCTTCACCGGCTGTCATGCCGCCACCGCCACCGCCACCGCCACCGCCGCCGCCACCGCCACCGCCACCGCCGCCACCAAGGGGCTGCAGGAAGTTGGCCGAAACCCAACCGTCGGTGCCGGTTTTTTCAACGAAACACCAGGTGGCGGCCGGGTTACATTCAATTATCGTTACGTCCTGACCGGTCGAAAGGCTGCTGACAACAGCAAACCCGACACTGGGTCCGGAACGCACATTTACATTGGCCGTGGCCTCGGCATTCTGGGCCAGGGCTGCCGGGGCGGCCATCAGCACGGCCAGAGTGGCCGCGGCTCCGGTACTAACGATCTTCTGAATATTCATATTGGGTCTCCCTCATTCGTTTGCATTGCACGGACGCCAAATAAGCACCGCCCCCCTGAATGTTATCTGAACAGGCCAGTCATCGTATTGCCAATCAATATTCAAGTTTGTCCGCCGGGTCAGCTATTGCGTCAAATTACCAGCTTTGTCCCTTCATTCAAGTTGTGCTTAATTGTCAAATTACTCAAGCAAAATTATGGGAACAGTTGCCATGAAATTCGCTTCCAGGCGTCCGAGAAACGGTTTGAAACCTTACGCACTGTTGCTGTCGGCATCGTTTGCGGGACTGCTCGGGGCCCTGGCGGCACCGGGGGCCATCGCCCAGAAAAAAGCGATGATCGTGTTGGACGGGTCCGGCTCCATGTGGGGACAAATCGATGGGGAAGCCAAGATTACCATTGCCCGGCGGGTGCTTTCAGAGGTGCTGGGAGATGTGGATGCGTCGGTGGAACTGGGCTTGATGGCCTATGGTCACCGCCGGGAGGGGGACTGCGGCGACATAGAACTGATCGTTGAGCCGGCGGCGGGCATGTCGGCGGCGATCGGGCAGGCCGCAGAAAAGATCACCCCATTGGGCAAAACGCCGCTGGCGGCCTCCGTCCGGCAGGCGGCAGAGATCCTGCGTTATACTCAAGAGCCGGCAACGGTTATTCTGATCACCGATGGAATTGAAACCTGCGGGGTCGATATATGCAAGGCGGCGCAGGATCTTGAAGCGGCGGGCGTCGATTTTCAGATCAATGTGGTGGGGTTTGGTCTTTCGGCTCAGGAAGGCCAGCAACTCATCTGCCTGGCCGAGGAAACCGGCGGGCTCTATCTGGCCGCCAACGATGCCGCCGGGCTGGCGGATGCCTTAAGCCAGCCTTTGGAAGAAATATCCACCGCCACGCCCGACGAGCCCGAACCGGAACCGGTTGTTCTGCCCCAGGCCTCAATCGATGCGCCCGACAGTGTTGAGATCGGCCAGCCGTTCGTGACCAGTTGGAACGGGCCGGGCGAACAAAAAGACGCCATCGTTCTGGTCAATCCGCTGGTTCCGGAAGAAAGCCGCCAGCCCCTGACGTACCGCCGCCTGTCCAACGGCGACATAGCGGCGCAAACGGTAATCACCATCGCCCCGGTCAATCCCGGCACTTACGAGCTGCAATATGTCTGGCGCGACCAGCGTATTGTTTTGGCCAGCCGCGCCATCGAGGTGATCGACGCACCCGTCTGGCTGGAAGCGCCGGCCACGGTGGAAATCGGGCGGCCCTTCACAACGATTTGGGCCGGGCCCGGCGCCCGCCGCGATACAATCCAGATTGTTGATCCGCGCGGGGCACCCGGCGAGGGCGAAATTTTGCGCGGTAAGCGACTGGTCAATGATGATTTCGTTAACAACCGGTTAACGCTGGAAGCCCCCGCCCAACCGGGTTTTTACCGGCTGCAATACTGGAGCGGCGATGGCCGGGAGGTGCTGGCCAGTCGGGAGATCGAAGTGCTTGAAGCGGTCACGTCCCTGGGTGCCGCCGCCGAAGTGGCCATTGGCGCCACGTTTGACATTGCATGGGTCGGACCGGGTTCAAGAACCGACTATGTTGAAATCTACGATCTCAATGGCAACGCGTTTGCCGCCAAGCGGCTGGTCAATGGCGACTTTGCCAATCGAACCGTCGATCTGGTCGCTCCGGTGGCGCCGGGCACCTATGAGTTGCGCTACATGAATCGGACCAACAATGCGGTGCTGGCCACCCGGCTGATCGAGGTTGTAGCGGTCCCGGTGTCGCTTGAGGCGCCGGCCAGTGTCCTCATGGCCCAGGACATTACCGCAGTCTGGGCGGGTCCCGGTGCCCGACGCGATGCCATTCAGATTTATGACCCGGCGGCTGGCAAGGTGTTTTTTGCCTTAAGGATCTTGAACGGCGATATGGCCGCCCGGACGGTCACCATGCGGGTACCGGTGGTGCCGGGGCCGTATGAACTGCGCTATTACAGTGGTGATGGCGGCGAAGTTCTGGCCACCCGACCCTTTGTGGTCGAGGCCATGAACGTCTCGGTTGTCGGGCCGGCCACGGTGACGGCGGGGGAACGGTTTGCAGTAACGTGGGCCGGGCCCGGTGCCCGCCGCGACGCGGTTGAGTTTTTTGCTCTCGAGACAGGAAAAGTAGTATCCAGTGTGCGGCTGGCCAGAGGTGACCCTGGGGCAAAAACCCTTGAAATGACAGCACCGGACGCCCCGGGAAGCTATACCCTGAGATACTATAACGTCGACAACAAAGCCGTGCTGGCCGAAACGCCGATCAGTGTAAGGTAACCGCCATGTGCACGAACATGAACCCGGAGCTTAACCCATGCCGATAACCCCCAGCGAACCGGAACTTGGCGGCAAGGCGCCGGATATTGATCTGCCGGGCACCGATGGCCGGAACTGGAGCTTTTCTGATCTGATGGGCACCAACGGGCTGGTGGTGGTGTTCATTTGCAACCATTGCCCGTATGTCAAAGCGATCACCGACCGGCTGGTTGCCGATGCCGACACGTTGCGGGCGAAGGGGGTCGGTTTTGTAGCCATTTGCGCCAATGATGCCGATCACTACCCCGAAGATTCGTTTGAAAATATGGGCCGGTTTGCCCGCGAACGCAGGTTTACATTCCCCTATCTGCACGATGAAAGCCAATCTGTCGCCCGGGCCTATGACGCCATGTGCACGCCGGATTTTTTCGGAATTTCAAAAGCCGGCACCATCGAATATCGCGGTCGGTTGGACGAGGGGCGCACCAGCGAGCCGCCAGCCGATGCACGGCGCGATCTGGTCGAGGCTATGGGTGAAATCGCTGCCACCGGCCACGGGCCGAAAGATCAGCCCGCCTCGGTGGGCTGCTCGATCAAGTGGAAGCAGGTTTGACGGACCCCGGCTCGGTAACAACTGCTCGTGGCGCGCCTTCATCGTCCAGCGCCACATAGATAAAGTGCCCGTCGGTCACCTTGACCCGGTTGGCAAACCGGTTGCGCCGGGCCCAGGCCTCGATCCCCACACAGATTGACGATTTGCCCACCCGCTCGATCACGCAATAAACGCACAGCACATCGCCCACCTTGACCGGGGCGATAAAACTCATGGCTTCGACCGCCACGGTGGCCACGCGCCCCTCGGCCCGTTCCACGGCGGCAATGGAGCCGGCAATATCCATCTGGCTCATCACCCAGCCGCCAAAAATATCCCCTGCGGGGTTGGTGTCGGCTGGCATGGCCAGGGTGCGCACGGTCAGGGCGCCCTTGGGGCCATCATCGCTATCACTGGGGTTCTGGCTCATTGGGCGGCAACTCCGCGGTTATCGGGACGGGCGTCGTCTCCCCCGGTATTTTCGTTCCCGCCCGGGGTGTCATTAAATCCAAATTTCGGGCTGTCGCCATTGGCGCAGGGCCAGCGGCCGGTATATTCTTCCCAGTGCTTTCGGCACAAGGAAGTATAAACTGATTTGCCGATGGCCACCTGATCGCCCTGTGTAAGAATATTGCCGGCCTCGTCCATGCGCGCCACCATGGTCGCCTTGGAACCGCATTCGCAAATGGTTCGAACTTCGCGCAGCACATCGGCTATTGCCAGCAACTCACGCGATCCCTCAAACAGATTGCCGACAAAATCGGTGCGCAAACCATAGCACATGACCGGCAGACCCAGACGGTCGGTAACCCGGGCAAGCTGCCAGACCTGGGCTTTGGTCAGGAATTGGGCTTCATCGACAAATATGCAATGCAGCGGGCCGCGCTCGGAGCCTTGTTTGATCTGCTCGAACAAATCATCATTGCGGTCGTAGAGTTCGGCGGCGGCGGTCAGCCCGATCCGGGAACAAATGGATCGATTGTCCATTTGGGCATAAAGCGAAGAGGTATACAGCAGGGTCTGCATGCCCCGTTCCTGGTAATTATGGGCGGCCTGCAACAGGATGGTGGATTTCCCCGCATTCATTGCTGCATATGAGAAATAGAGTTTGGCCATTAGCTTGTCGCCTCCGCCCGCCCCGGATGGGGGATTCGCATTCTGGCAATAGCATAAAGCAAATGCACCCGGCACTGGCAAT